>NZ_JBLVKW010000018.1:0-96054 GCF_048270745.1 Streptomyces sp. NPDC056231
CGCCGCGCGGGGGGTCGCGCAGGCCGCCGCGCTCGTCGAGCGGCTGGCCTCCCTGCCCCTCGCTGCCGCCGTCAGCAGCCCGCTGCAGCGCTGCCGGGAGACTCTGCAGCCGCTGCTCGACGCCCGGCCGGGGCTGCCGCTGCACACAGAGGAGCGGATCAGCGAATGCGACTACGGCGACTGGTCGGGGCGCAAGCTCGCGGAACTCACCGACGAGCCGCTGATGTCCGTCGTGCAGCAGCACCCCTCGGCCGTGGCCTTTCCCGGTGGTGAGTCGATGCGGGCGATGCAGGCGCGCGCCGTCGAGGCCGTGCGGGAGTGGAACACCCGGATCGAGGCCGAGCACGGTGACGGCGCGGTGTACGTGATGTGCTCGCACGGCGACATCATCAAGTCCGTCGTCGCCGACGCGCTCGGGATGCATCTCGACCTCTTCCAGCGGATCCAGGCCGAACCCTGCTCGGTCACCGCGATCCGCTACACACGGCTGCGGCCCTTCCTGCTGCGGCTCGGCGACACCGGGGACTTCGCGTCGCTGGAGCCGCACGAGGAGAGCGCCGGCGCGGCCACGGATACGGAAGCAGGTACGGATGCGGTGGTCGGTGGCGGCGCTGGGGCGCCGTGATCGCTCCGCGCAGTAGGGTGGACGCGCCGTAGGCGCCCTTCCCTCCGGGACTCTCCCGGAACCCGGCCGCCCCTTCATTTGCCGTCAATTCTCAAGGGAGACAGGACGTGTCCCGTCAGGTGTTCCTCTACGACCCCCCGGACCGTTTCGTGGCCGGTACGGTCGGGCTGCCTGGACGCCGTACGTTCTTCCTGCAGGCTTCCTCAGGCGGACGTGTCACCAGCGTGGCCCTGGAGAAGACCCAGGTCGCCGCACTTGCCGAGCGGATCGACGAACTGCTCGACGAGGTCGTGCGGAGGACCGGCGGGAACTCGCCGGTGCCCGCAGTGGCCCCGATGGACGTCACCGACACCGCTCCGCTCGACGTGCCCGTCGAGGAGGAGTTCCGGGTCGGGACGATGGCTCTCGCCTGGGACGGCGAGGAGCAGCGCATGATCGTCGAGGCGCAGGCCCTGGTCGAGCTGGACGCGGACTCCGACGACGATCTCGCGGAGGCCGAGGAACGGATGCTGCAGGACGAGGAGAACGGTCCGCCGATGCTTCGGGTCCGGCTCAGCGGCGCGCAGGCGCGGGCGTTCGCCAAGCGCGCCCTGGACGTCGTGAACGCCGGCCGTCCGCCGTGCCCGCTGTGCAGCCTGCCGCTCGACCCGGAAGGACACGTATGCCCGCGCCAGAACGGATACCGACGGGGAGCCTGACGGACACCCGGCTGATCACCCTGCTCACTGAGGGGCAGCTCACCGTCCGCGGTCAGATCCGTGACGCGTCCAATGCGGTGCTCTACTGCACGGTCGCGTACGAGGGCGAGGAGCGCACCTGCGTGTACAAGCCCGTCGCCGGGGAACAGCCGCTGTGGGACTTCCCCGACGGCACGCTCGCCGGGCGCGAGGTCGCCGCGTACGAGATCTCCGAGGTGACGGGATGGGGGCTGGTGCCGCCGACCGTGCTGCGGGACGGGCCGTACGGGGAGGGCATGTGCCAGCTCTGGATCGAGGCGCCCTCGGAGGCATCCGCGGACGGTGAGCCTCCGCTGCTGGCGCTCGTCGAGGACGAGGAGCCGGGGGACGGGTGGAAGGCCGTCGCCGAGGCCGAGGTGGGCGAGGGGAGGACGGCTCTGCTGGTGCACGCGGACGATCCGCGGCTGCGGCGGCTGGCAGTCCTCGATGCGGTGATCAACAACGCCGACCGGAAGGGCGGGCACCTGCTGCCGGCGCCGGACGGCCGACTGTACGGCATCGACCACGGAGTGACGTTCAATGCGGACGACAAGCTGCGGACGCTGCTCTGGGGGTGGGCGGGGGAACCGCTGACGGCCGAGGCTGTCGATGTGCTGGACCGGCTGGCGGAAGAGCTGGCGCCGGGGACGGCGCTGGTCACCCGACTGACGGCGCTGATCACTGCGGCGGAGATCGATGCGCTGCGGGAGCGGGTGGAGGCGCTGCGGGTGACGGGGCGGCACCCGGGGCCGAGTGGCGGGTGGCCCGCGATTCCCTGGCCACCGGTGTGACGGCCGGGGGGCCGTTGTGCCGTCCGAGGCGGCCTGTGGGCCTCGCACGGGCCGTCCGGCGGCGGAGGCCGCAGCCGGGGCGGAGCCATGGTTCCGGGAAGCGGCGGGGCGGGGGAGCGGGAGGCGCAAGACCGTCTCTCCGGCCAGGATCCCGTATCCGGTTCGTATCCGGAAGCAACGTCCGGTTACGCTCATTGCATGCATGCCTGGCCCGCTTCTGAGGTCCCCGCCCTGCCTGGCAAGGGCCGCGACCTTCGGATCCACGACACCGCGACCGGCGGACGGATCACTCTTGACCCCGGTCCCGTCGCCCGCATCTACGTCTGCGGCATCACGCCGTACGACGCGACCCACATGGGTCATGCGGCGACCTACAACGCGTTCGACCTCGTTCAGCGCGTGTGGCTCGACACCAAGCGGCAGGTTCACTACGTCCAGAATGTGACCGACGTGGACGATCCGCTGCTGGAGCGGGCCGTGCGCGACGGTCAGGACTGGACCGAGCTCGCCGAGCGCGAGACGGCACTCTTCCGCGAGGACATGACCGCCCTGCGCATGCTTCCGCCGAAGCACTACATCGGCGCGGTGGAGGCGATACCCGGCATCGTCCCGCTCGTCGAACGGCTCCGGGACGCCGGTGCCGCCTACGAGCTCGACGGAGACGTGTATTTCTCCGTCGAGACCGACCCGCACTTCGGCGAGGTGTCCAACCTGGACGCCGAGGCGATGCGGCTGCTCTCCGCAGAGCGCGGGGGCGACCCGGAGCGCCCGGGGAAGAAGAACCCGCTCGACCCGATGCTCTGGATGGCCGCCCGCGAGGGTGAGCCGAGCTGGGACGGTGCCTCACTCGGTGCCGGCCGGCCCGGCTGGCACATCGAGTGCGTGGCCATCGCCCTGGACCACCTCGGCATGGGCTTCGACGTCCAGGGAGGCGGGTCCGACCTCGCCTTCCCGCACCACGAGATGGGCGCCTCGCATGCCCAGGTGCTGACCGGTGAGCACCCGTTCGCCCAGGCGTACGTGCACGCCGGCATGGTCGCTCTGGACGGCGAGAAGATGTCCAAGTCCCGGGGCAACCTGGTCTTCGTGTCGACGCTGCGCCGCGACGGCGTGGATCCGGCCGCGATCAGGCTGGCGCTGCTCTCGCACCACTACCGGTCGGACTGGGAGTGGACCGACCAGGTGCTCGCCGACGCCGTCGAGCGGCTCGCGCGGTGGCGTTCCGCCGTCTCGCGGCCCGACGGACTGTCCGCCGACGCCCTCGTCGAAGAGGTCCGTGAGGCCCTTGCCGACGACCTGGACGCACCGGCCGCCCTGGCCGCCGTGGACCGCTGGGTCGAGCGCCAGAACGCCGAGGGCGGTACGGACGAGGGTGCACCGGGCCTCGTCTCGCGCACCGTCGACGCGCTGCTCGGTGTCGCGCTGTAACAACCCGTCTTTCTCCGCCTGTTGGCCGGCCTCGGACTTCTCTACGAAGTTCGGGGCCGGCGCCGTTTTGTCCATGGTCAAATGCTCGCGGTTGCGCTAAAAGCACTCTATGCAATCATCAACGCGCATCAGAATGGTGGCAGTTGCAGCTCTGCTGGGACTGGCCACCGTGTTTGCGGGACCCGGCAGCGCACAGGCCGAACCCGCAGCGCCTGAGGCCACGACGGTCGGTGATCTGAGCGGTTTCTCCGCCGACGGGTCCGTCTACCACCTCAGAGCCGGCTCCGCCGAGGCCAGGGTCAGCTTCGTCACCGACGAGACCTTCCGTATCGAACTCGCCCCGGACGGCAGGTTCTCCGACCCGACCGGCGACGACATCGTCCTGCCGCAGGGCGCCCCGCCGCACACCCGGTGGAACGAGAAGAGCGACCGGTACGAGCTGTCCACCGACAGCGTCACGCTGCGCGCCTACAAGTCGCCGCTGCGCTTCGAACTCCACCGGGCCGACGGCAGCCTCGTCTGGTCCGAGGCCAAGGGGCTGAGCTGGGACGGGAATCGCACCACCCAGACGCTGGCCCGCGGCGCCGACGAGCAGTTCTACGGCGCCGGCATGCAGAACGGGCGCGGTAACACCTCGCACCGCGACAAGACCGTCGAGGTCGGCGTCGACTACAACTGGAACGACGGCGGTCACCCCAACTCTGTGCCGTTCTACCTCTCCTCCGCCGGGTACGGGGTCTTCCGCAACACCTACGCGCCCAACACCTACGCGTTCACCGACCCGGTGACCACCAGCGCGAAGGAACAGCGCTTCGACGCCTACTACTTCGCCGGCGACGCCAAGGACGTCATCGGGCAGTACACGAAGCTCACCGGCAAGCCCTTCCTGCCGCCCGTGTACGGGATGGAGATCGGCGACGCCGACTGCTACCTGCACAATGCCAACCGCGGCGAGCGCCACACCCTGGACGCCCTGAAGGTCGCCGACGGTTACGTCGAACACGACATGCCCAACGGCTGGATGCTCGTCAACGACGGCTACGGCTGCGGTCACGAGGACCTCGCCGAGACCGCCAAGGGCCTCCAGGACCGAGGCATGCAGCTCGGCCTGTGGACCCAGGACGGCATCGACAAGATCGCCGAACAGGTCAAGGCGGGCCAGCGGGTCGCCAAGCTCGATGTCGCCTGGATCGGCTCCGGGTACAAATTCGCACTCGACGGCTGCAAGGACGCGTACAAGGGCATCGAGGACAACAGCGACGCCCGCGGCTTCACCTACGCCCCCGAGAGCTGGGCGGGCGCGCAGCGCTGCGGCGTCCAGTGGTCCGGTGACCAGTCCGGCACCTGGGACTACATCCGCTGGCAGATCCCGACCTACGCGGGTGCCACGATGTCCGGACTCGCCTACACGACGGGCGACGTCGACGGCATCTTCGGCGGCAGCGCCAAGACGTACACCCGTGATCTCCAGTGGAAGATGTTCCTGGGCACCACGATGACGATGGACGGCTGGGCGGCCAGCGACAAGCAGCCCTTCCGTTACGGCGAGCCCTACACCTCCATCAACCGCGACTACCTCAAGCTCAAGGAGTCGCTGCTGCCGTACCAGTACTCGTACGCGCACGAGGCGACCAAGACCGGCGTCGGCATGGTCCGCCCGCTCGTCCTCGAATACCCGGACGACCCGAAGGCCGCGACGGACGCGGCGAAGTACGAGTTCATGTCCGGCGAGGACTTCCTGGTCGCCCCCGTCTACCGGGACAGCACCCACCGCGACGGGATCTATCTGCCGAAGGGCACCTGGATCGACTACTGGAGCGGCCGCACCTACCAGGGGCCCACCACCGTCGACAACTACAGCGCCCCGCTCGACACCCTTCCGCTCTTCGTGAAGGCCGGAGCCAGTGTGCCGATGTGGCCGGGCATCCGCTCGTACCAGGACCGGACCGCCGACTCCTCGCTCGCCTGGGACATCTACCCGCAGGGGGCGTCCTCCTTCACGCTGTACGAGGACGACGGTGTCACCCGGCAGCACCGCGACGGCAGGTACGCCACCCAGCGGGCGGATGTCGACGCACCCGTCCGGGGCGCGGGCGACATCACCGTGAACATCGGTGCGAGCAAGGGGGACTTCACCGGAAAGCAGAGCAGGCGGCCGTACGAGTTCAGCGTGCACACCGGGTCCGCGCCGAGCGCGGTGAAGCTCGACGACAAGCTGCCCCGGCTGGGTTCCGCGGCCGCGTACAAGACCGCGAAGCAGGGCTGGTGGTACGACCGGGACGACCGCGGCGGAGTCGTGAAGATCAAGACCGCGCCGCTCTCCACCGGCAAGAAGTTCAGTGTGAAGCTGGAGGACACCAGCGCTGTCGGCGGGAAGAAGGCGGCCGCCACGGTCGTCGTCACCGCGCCGGACGGGCAGGAGCTCGGGGCGGGCGTCGCGGGCACCGTGGGCGTCGATGTCACCGCGGGCAGCGCCGATGTGACGGACGCCGCGGTCAGCCTGGACGTCCCCGAGGGCTGGCAGGTCACCCCGGCGAACACCGTGGACCGGATCCCGGCGGGCACCACCCGGCGGGTCGAGGTGGCGGTCACCCCGGCGAAGGGCGCCACGGGCGAGGCCCGGATCACCGCGCTCGCCCGTTACCGGGCGGCGGGTGAATCCCGTACCACCGTCCAGCGGTTCGCGGCCGCGGTGATGCCCGAGCCGCCGACCGCCGACACCTGGGCGAGCGACATGGTGTGGCTGAAGTCGACCAACGGCTACGGTCCGGCCGAACGCGACCGCAGCAACGGCGAGTCGGGCGCGACCGACGGACACACCCTCACCCTCGCCGGGAAGACCTACGCGAAGGGGATCGGCACCCACGCAGATTCCGACATCGAGGTCTACCTCGGCGGACACTGCACCACGTTCACCGCGGACGTCGGGATCGACGACGAGATCAACGGCTACGGCGAAGTGGCGTTCTCCGTCGAGGCGGACGGCAAGGTGCTGTGGACCTCGCCGAAGGTGACCGGGGCATCGGCCACCGTGCCGGTCGATGTGGACGTCACCGGTGCGCGCCACGTGCATCTGAAGGTCACCGACACCAACGGATCCAAGACCGGTGATCACGGGGACTGGGCCGCGGCGCGCTTCAGCTGCTCCTGAGCGGCCGGCTCAGCAGTGGTGCGCCGGGCGGGGCAAGTGCCCGCCCGGCGCACCGTCGTCAGTCATCCGATGAATCTTCGGAGTCGTTGTCGTCGTCGGAGGGTTGCTCCTGAGTGGGCTCACCGGAGATTCCCGGCCGTGTCCCCGTCTCCGGCCGCGGCGGCTTCGGCGGCCTGGTGCGGCCGCTCGACGTGTCGCGCAGATACGAGGCGTCGCCGCCCTCCGTCGCATGCCCGCCCGGCGCCTGACCCGGTCCGGAGCCCGGGCCGATGTCCCGGCGCCGCAGATACCGCTCGAACTCCCGGGCGATGGCTTCGCCCGTCGCCTCGGGAAGCTCCGCGGTGTCCCGGGCCTCCTCCAGCGTCTGCACGTACTCCGCCACCTCGCTGTCCTCGGCGGCCAGTTGATCGACCCCGAGCTGCCAGGCCCGCGCGTCCTCGGGCAGTTCGCCCAGCGGGATGCGCAGTCCGAGCAGGTCCTCCAGGCGGTTCAGCAGAGCCATGGTGGCCTTCGGGTTGGGCGGCTGCGACACGTAGTGCGGCACGGCCGCCCAGAGGCTCACCGCGGGCACGCCCGCATGCGTGCACGCCTCCTGAAGGATGCCGACGATGCCCGTCGGTCCCTCGTACCGGGTCTCCTCCAGATCCATGGTCCGTGCCAGATCCGGGTCGGAGGTGATTCCGCTGACCGGCACCGGGCGGGTGTGCGGGGTGTCGCCGAGCAGCGCGCCCAGCACCACCACCATCTCGACGCCCAGCTCATGGGCGAAGCCCAGGATCTCGTTGCAGAACGAGCGCCAGCGCATCGACGGCTCGATACCGCGGACCAGGACGAGATCGCGGGGCTTGTCCCCACCGATACGGACCACGGAGAGCCGCGTGGTGGGCCAGGTGATCTTGCGTACCCCGCCGTCCAGCCAGACCGTCGGCCGGTTGACCTGGAAGTCGTAGTAGTCCTCGGCGTCGAGCGCCGCGAACACCTCTCCCTTCCACTCCCGGTCCAGGTGCGCGACCGCTGTGGAGGCGGCGTCACCTGCGTCGTTCCACCCCTCGAACGCGGCCACCATGACCGGGTCGATCAGCTCGGGAACCCCCGCGAGCTCGATCACCCAGGCCTCCTTCCGAAGTTCCCTTGCGTACGAACCAACCTTACGGCGTCGGGGCGCCATTGCCGCAGCCCCTGTCCATGGCCGGGTGAACCTGGCCCCAGGGGTTCATCACCGGCCCGACCAGGGCGCTGGCCTTCGGATTCATCCGAGCTGTGTCCGGTCAATTTCGGCTCAACTCTGGACGTTGGCGCCTTCATGGCGCTATACATCGGATGACCAGAACAGAGGTCCGATGTTATTCCCCTGGGGGCGCACATGAGTCAGACCGTCACGGACTTCGAGGTCCACGACATCCGTTTCCCGACCTCGGAGCAACTGGACGGCTCGGACGCCATGAACCCCGATCCCGACTACTCCGCCGCCTATGTCGTACTGCGTACGGATGCCCCGGACGGCTCGGACGACGGCGGAGCCGGTATCGAGGGTCACGGCTTCTGCTTCACCATCGGGCGCGGCAACGAAGTGATGGCGGCCGCGATCGACGCGCTGCGCCCGTACGTGGTCGGCCGCAAGGCCCCCCTTACCGCCGCCGATCTCGGCGCGCTGTACCGCGAGCTCACCCATGACTCGCAACTGCGCTGGCTCGGCCCGGAGAAGGGCGTGATGCACATGGCGGCGGGGGCGGTCGTCAACGCCGCCTGGGACCTGGCCGCGAAGCAGGCGGGCAGACCCGTCTGGCAGTTCCTCGCCGAAATGACTCCGGAGGAGCTCGTCTCCCTCGTCGATTTCCGCTATCTCACCGATGTCCTCACCCCGGACGAGGCCCTCGAGATCCTCCGGAAGGCCGAACCGGGCCGCGCCGCGCGAGCCGAACGGCTGCGTGCCGAGGGCTACCCCGCCTACACCACGTCGCCCGGCTGGCTCGGCTACGCCGACGACAAACTGGTCCGACTGGCGAAGGAGGCCGTCGCGGACGGCTTCACCCAGATCAAGCTGAAGGTCGGCGGAGACCTCGGCGACGACGTCCGCCGGCTCTCCCTGGCCCGCGAGGCCGTCGGACCGGACATCAGGATCGCCGTCGACGCCAACCAGCGGTGGGACGTCGCCGACGCGGTGGAGTGGATGACCGCCCTGGCGCCGTTCGACCCGCACTGGATCGAGGAGCCGACCAGCCCCGACGACATCCTCGGGCACGCCGCAGTCCGGGCCGGGCAGCCGGTCAAGGTCGCCACCGGTGAACACGTCGCCAACCGCGTCGTGTTCAAGCAGCTGCTCCAGGCCGGCGCCGTCGACTTCGTCCAGATCGACGCGGCGCGCGTCGCGGGCGTCAACGAGAACCTGGCGATCCTGCTGCTCGCCGCCAAGTTCGGCGTACCGGTCTGCCCGCATGCGGGCGGCGTCGGACTGTGCGAACTGGTGCAGCATCTCTCGATGTTCGACTATGTGGCGGTCTCCGGCAGCTGGGAGAACCGCGTGATCGAGTACGTCGACCACCTCCACGAACACTTCGTCGACCCCACCGTGATCGAAGGGGGCCGTTACGTCGCCCCGAGCTCCCCGGGCTTCTCCGCCCGGATACTCCCCGACTCGATCGCCGCACACCGTTACCCGGAGGGCCCCGTATGGCAAGCCCGCCGCACGCCCGAGGAGGCCAACTGATGACCGCCGCACGCGACTTCGAGGGGATGTCCGCCCTGGTGACGGGCGGTGCCTCCGGTATCGGGGCCGCCGTCGCGACGCTGCTGCTGGCACGCGGCGCGCGCGTGGCCGTGCTCGACCGGGAGACCGCGGGCGCCCCCGAGGGCACCCTCGCTGTGAAGGCGGACGTCACCGACGACGACGCCGTGCGCGAGGCGGTCGACCGGGCAGCCGCCGAACTGGGCTCGCTGCACACCGTCGTGTCCAACGCGGGCATCGGCTCGATCGGTACCGTCGAGGACAACGCCGACGAGGAGTGGACCCGGGTCCTGGACATCAATGTCCTCGGCATGGTCCGCACCGCCCGGCACGCCCTGCCCCATCTGCGGCGTGCGGCGGCCGACCGGCCCGGCGCCGTCTCGATCACCCACACCTGTTCCATCGCGGCGACCGCCGGACTGCCGCAGCGCGCCCTGTACAGCGCCAGCAAGGGCGCGGTGCTCTCGCTGACCCTCGCCATGGCCGCCGATCACGTCCGCCAAGGCGTCCGCGTCAACTGCGTCAACCCCGGCACCGCCGACACCCCGTGGATCGGCCGGCTCCTCGACCAGGCCGACGACCCGGCCGCCGAACGCGCCGCACTGAACGCCCGCCAGCCGCTGGGACGACTCGTGTCGGCCGACGAGGTCGCCGCCGCGATCGTCTACCTCGCCAGCCCCGCCGCCGCCTCCGTCACGGGCACGGCGCTCGCGGTCGACGGCGGAATGCAGGGCCTGCGCCTGCGGCCCGCCGGCAACTGATCCACCCCACCGAACCCGAGCCGCACCACCCAACCGAGCACCCAGCCAGTACTCCACGAAGGACGGGACATCAATGAGAGTGCGTACGACGAGTGCGGCAGCCTGCGCCGTGCTGCTGGCCGTCACTGCCCTCGCGGGCTGCAACCGTGAGTCCACCGATGGCAGCGCGAGCGCCGGAAAGGTCGGTATCGACCTGCCGCGCAGCGACAGCGACTTCTGGAACTCGTACCAGAACTACGTCGAGAAGGGCGTCAAGGCGGGTGAGGTCAAGGCACTGCCCCTGACCAACTCGCAGAACGACATCGGCAAGCTCGTCGCCAATGTCCAGACGTTCACCGACCAGGGCGCCAAGGCCGTCGTGATGGCCCCGCAGGACACCGGCGCCATCGCCGAGTCGCTGAACTCGCTGAACGACAAGAAGATCCCGGTCATCAGCGTCGACACCCGCCCCGACAAGGGCAACGTCTACATGGTCGTCCGCGCCGACAACAAGGCGTACGGAACCAACGCCTGCAAGTACCTCGGCGAGCAGCTGAAGGGCAAGGGCAAGGTCGTCGAGTTCCAGGGCGACCTGTCCTCGATCAACGGCCGCGACCGGTCCGAGGCGTTCAAGGCCTGCATGGACAAGGACTACCCGGGCATCAAGGTCTTCGAGCTGGCCACCGACTGGAAGGGCGATGTCGCGTCCGCCAAGCTCCAGTCCACGCTCGCCGCGAACCCCGACATCAACGGCATCTACATGCAGGCCGGCGGTGTCTTCCTGCAGCCGACCCTCGCGCTGCTGGAGCAGAAGAAGCTGCTGAAGCCGGCCGGTACGGCGGGCCACATCACGATCATCTCCAACGACGGCATCCCGGAGGAGTTCGACGCCATCAGGGCGGGCAAGATCGACGCGACGATCTCGCAGCCCGCCGACCTGTACGCGAAGTACGCGCTGTACTACGCCAAGGCGGCCCTGGACGGCAAGACCTTCAAGGAAGGCCCGACCGACCACGACTCGAACATCATCAAGATTCCCAATGGTTTCGAGGACCAGCTTCCCGCGCCCCTGGTGACCAAGGACAACGTCGACGACCCGAAACTGTGGGCCAATCAGCTAGAGAAGAAGAGCTAGCCGTGACTCCTCCCTCTCGTTGCCGAGAGGGCTTCCCTCTCGGCAACGAAGAGCCGAGACGCGGCCAAGCCCTGACCGCCGCCCGAGGGCGGGGCACCGACATTACTACAGCGCTTCGCTGAGAAGGGGTCTGATGGAAAAGGCACCACCTGCCGTAGAGGCGGAAGGCGTCGTCAAACGCTTCGGGCCCACCGTGGCGCTCGACGGTGTGCAGCTCACGGTGCGGCCCGGGGAGTCCCATGCCCTCGTCGGCCGTAACGGCGCGGGCAAGTCCACGCTGGTCAGCGTCCTGACGGGGCTGCACAAGGCGGACGCGGGCACGGTCCGCTTCGGCGGGGCGCCGGCGCCCGCCTTCGGGGACACCACGGCCTGGCAGTCGAAGGTCGCGTGCGTCTACCAGAAGTCCATGGTCGTCCCCGATCTGACCGTCGCCGAGAACCTCTTCCTCGGCCGGCTGGACGACGAGTCGCGGTGGATCAGCTGGGGGAGGCTCCGCAGGCGTGCGGAGCAGCTCCTCGCCGAGTACGGGGTCCAGGTCGACCCCAACACCCGGGCCAGGGATCTGGCGGTGGAGCAGCGGCAGTTCGTCGAGATCGCCCGGGCGCTGTCCTTCGGCGCCCGGCTGATCATCCTCGACGAACCGACCGCCCAGCTCGACGCCCGCGGCATCGGGCGGCTTTTCGACAAGCTCAGGGAGCTGCAGAGCCAGGGAGTGGCGTTCCTGTTCATCTCCCACCATCTGCAGGAGGTGTACGACCTGTGCACCGCGGTCACCGTCTACCGTGACGCCCGCCACGTCCTGACCGCCCCGGTCGCCGACCTCACCAAGACCGAACTGGTCACGGCGATGACGGGCGAGAAGGGCAGCGGACCCGCCGCCTGGCACGCGGGCGGTGACAGGGCAGCGGTACGTGACGCGTCGGCGGAGCCCGTCCTGCGCGCCGAAGGACTCTCCCTGGAGGGTCAGTTCGAGCCGCTGGACCTCCAGGTCCGCCCCGGCGAGGTGCTCGGTCTCGCCGGATCCGCGGCCAGCGGCAACACCGCACTCGGTGAGGCACTCGCCGGGATGCGGAAGGCCGGCGGCGGCACGGTCTCCGTGCACGGGAGGACGGTGCCGTCCGGCAGCGTGCCGCACGCGCTGGACGCCGGGATCGGATACATCCCCGAGGACCGGCACGACCAGGGCCTCGTCCTGGGACGCAGCGTCGCCGAGAACGCCACCCTCACGGTCACCGACCAGCTCGGCCCGTGGGGGACCGTACTGCCCTCCCGCACCAGGGAGTTCGCACGGACGATGATCGAGTCGCTGGACATCAAGACACAGGGACCCGAACAGCCCGTGGCCGGGCTGTCGGGCGGCAACCAGCAGAAGGTCGTGGTCGCCCGCGCACTCGCCCGCAAGCCGAGCGTGCTCGTCGCGGTCCGGCCCACCGCGGGTGTGGACGTCAAGTCCAAGGACTCGCTGCTCGGAGTCGTCCGGCGGGTCGCCGACGAGGGCAATGCCGCAGTCGTCGTCTCGGACGAGCTGGACGATCTGCGGGTCTGCGACCGGGTGCTCGCCCTGTTCCATGGGCGCGTGGTCGCAACGTTCGGAAGCGGGTGGACCGACGGGGAACTCGTCGCCGCCATGGAAGGTGTGGGGGAAAGGGAATGACCGGCACGATACGGCCGTCGACGGCCGACGACATCAACGGGGGACTCAGGGGCGGGTTCGGCGACGACAGCCCGCTGCGCCGGCTCAAGTTGATCCGGTGGAGCGACTTCTCGCTGGTGCCGGTGATCCTGGTGCTGATGGTGATCGGCTTCATCGTCTCGCCGGTCTTCCTCACCTCCGACAACCTGATCAGCGTAGTCCAGCAGTCCTCCGAACTCAGCCTGCTGGTCCTCGGCCAGGCCCTGATCCTCATCTGCGGACGGATGGACCTGTCGCTGGAGTCGACGATCGGCATCGCGCCCGTCGTCGCCATGTGGCTGGTGCTGCCCACCGAAGGCGGCCGCTTCGCCGGCCTCGGCCTGCTGCCCACCTGGTCGGCGATCCCCCTCTGCCTGCTGGTGGGGCTCGCGATCGGTGCGATCAACGGCTTCCTGATGCTGAAGCTGCGGGTCAACGGCTTCATCGCCACGCTCGGCATGCTCACCATGCTGCGCGGACTCCACATCGGCATCACCGAGGGCAAGTCCATCACCGACGTCCCGGAGTCGTTCCGCTACCTCGGCAAGAGCGAGTGGCTCGGCGTACCGGCCGCGGTCTGGATCTGCCTGGTGCTCTTCGCGATCGGCGGCTCGGCGCTGGCCTGGCTGCGCCATGGGCGTTCGCTGTACGCGATCGGGGGCAACCCGGAAGCGGCCCGGGCTGCAGGCATCCGGGTCGACCGGGTCACCTGGATCGTGCTCGCCATCGGCGGTCTGCTGGCGGCCTTCGCGGGCATCCTCTACACCGGCCACTACGGGGCGGTCGCCGCGACCCAGGGCAACGGCTGGATCTTCCAGGTGTTCGCCGCAGCGGTCATCGGCGGCATCAGCCTCAAGGGCGGTCGTGGCACGCTGTTCGGTGCGCTGACCGGCGTACTGACCCTGCAGCTGGTGGTCAATGTGATGACCCTCGGCGGCGTCCCGGCGCTGTGGAACCAGTTCCTCAACGGCGCGATCATCATCGTCGCCCTGGTCATCTCGCGCTTCGCGAGCGGCGAGAAGCAGGACTGAACCGGAGCTCGTACGGGCCGGTGCGCGGAACCCTCCGCGCACCGGCCCGTACGCATGTCACAGCGTCGACCTCAGCCACTGCTCCACGCTCGCCACATGAACCGTTGCCCAGGCCCGCGCAGCCTCCGCGTCCCGGTCCCGCAGCGCCGACACGATCGCGCGGTGCTCGTGCAGCGTCCGGCTGACCGCGTCCTCCTGTGTCAGTCCGCGCCAGACACGGGCCCGTGTCGTCGGCCCGGAGAGACCGTCGAGCAGCGAGCAGAGCACCGAATTACCGGACGACTGCACAATGCCGCGGTGGAACTCCAGGTCGCAGGCGACCAGCTCCTCCACCGACGGCTGCGCGCCCAGCGCGTCCAGCTGGGAGCTCAGCACATCCAGCTGGGCCTCGCTGATCCGCGTAGCCGCCATCGCCGTCGCTGCGGGCTCCAGGATCCGGCGGACCGCCAGGAATTCCAGCACCGTGTCGTCACGGTGGAAGTCCACGACGAAACTCAGCGCCTCCAGCAGCAGCTGCGGGTCGAGGCTGGTGACGTACGTGCCGTCGCCCTGCCGGACGTCGAGGATGCGGATCAGCGACAGGGCGCGGACGGCCTCCCGCAGCGAGTTGCGGGAGAGCCCGAGCTCCGCCGCGAGTTCGCTCTCCTTGGGCAGCCGGTCGCCTGGCCGCAGCGCACCCGAGACGATCATTCCCTTGATCTTCTCGATCGCCTCGTCGGTGACAGCCATGACGGTCCTCCTGGATTCGGACGGGATCAGACCCCGGCACAAGACATCCGATGTATCCCTTCATTATGGGGGTCGGATCAGACGGAAGAACCCCGTCTTCCAGAGGAGTTGATCGGTCGCTCCGTTTCAGGCCGTCGAGGCAGCCTCGTGCCGTACCACCGGAGCGACTTCCTCCGCGAAGCGCTGTAGCCTTTCGATCTGTTCGGGGTGGCTCGGCCCGAACCCACTCGATGCGGTAGGGCACGTCCACCGGCCGCCCCAGGCCACAGTGGGTACGCGGGCGGGGGCGGCTCCCCCCGTGGGAACCGCCCCCGCCCGTGCGTGCCTCAGCCGGTGCCGGTCAGTCCTGGTCGGCCAGCATTCCCTCGACCTTCGTCCCGATCTCGTCCGTGGCCAGGCCCCGGATCGTCAGCGTTGTGCGGCGGCGCAGCACGTCGTCGGCCGTCTCCGCCCACTCGTGGTCACGCGCGTAGGCGACCTGTGCCCAGATCTCCGGCGCGTCCGGGTGGATGCGCTCGGCCAGCGCCGGGTTCTCGTTCGCCAGCCGAGCGATGTCGAAGGAGAGCGAGCCGTAGTGCGTGGCGAGGTGCCGGGCGGTGTCGGCGGACATCCGCGGTCCGGGCGTGCCGCCGTCGATCAGCAGCCGGTGCGCGACCGCGTTCGGGTTGGCAATACCGGGCAGCGGGAGCTTCTTCGGCAGATGCGCCATCGGCTCCATGTCATCGGCCAGCGGGTGCCCGGGGAGCGAGGCCAGCTTGTTCATCACCGTACGGCCGATGTGGCGGAAGGTCGTCCACTTGCCGCCCGCGACCGAGAGCATCCCGCCGCGGCCCTCCGTCACGACCGTCTCGCGCTTGGCCTTGGAGGTGTCGCCGGGACCGCCGGGCAGCACCCGCAGACCCGCGAAGGAATACGTGATCAGATCGCGGGACAGCTGCTGGTCCTTGATCGAGAACGCCGCCTCGTCGAGGATCTGCGCGGTGTCCTTCTCGTTGACCGCGACATCCGCCGGATCGCCTTCGTACTCCTCGTCCGTCGTGCCCAGCAGCAGCATGTCCTCCCACGGCAGGGCGAACGTGATGCGGTACTTGTCGATCGGAGTGGCCAGCGCGGCTTTCCAGGGGCGGGTGCGCTTCAGCACGAGGTGCGCGCCCTTGGACAGACGTATCGAAGGCGCCGCGTTCGGGTCCTCCATCTTCCGCAGGTGGTCGACCCACGGGCCGGTGGCGTTCAGCACCAGCCGGGCGGTGACGCCGAACTCCGTGCCGTCCGTACGGTCCTCGAGGTCGGCGCCCGTCACCCGCCCCTTGGTGAACCGCAGCCCGGTGACCGCGGCATGGTTGAGGACGACCGCACCCGCGTCGACGGCCGCGCGGACCGTCATCAGCGCCATCCGGGCGTCGTTCATCTGGTCGTCGCCGTAGACCGCGACGGCCTTCAGATTGTCCGTGCGGAGCTCCGGCACATCGCGCTGTGCCTTCGCCGGGCTGATCACATGGCCGACGCCGTCACCGAACGCGGACAGCGCCGAGTACGCGAACACACCCGCGCCGAGCTTGGCCGCGCCGTGCGGGCCGCCCTTGTAGACCGGCAGGTAGAAGGTGAGCGGATTGGCCAGGTGCGGAGCCACCTGGCGGGAGACCGCACGGCGCTCGAAGTGGTTCTCCGCTACCAGCTTCACCGCGCCGGTCTGCAGGTAGCGCAGACCGCCGTGGAGCAGCTTGGAGGAGGCGGAGGAGGTGGCGCCGGCGAAGTCGCCGGCGTCCACCAGGGCCACCCGCAGCCCGGACTGCGCGGCGTGCCAGGCGGTGGAGATGCCCAGGATTCCGCCACCGATCACCAGGAGGTCGTACGTCGCCTTGGAGAGCTGCTCCCGAGTCTCGGCGCGGCTCGGAAGGGAGCCGGAGGCCGGATGCGTCCCGAGTGCCGGGACGCTCTGCAGGGTGGTCATGTCGATTACTCCTCGGCAGTGTTGTCGTCGAGCCAGCCCATGGAACGCTCCACGGCCTTGAGCCAGCTCTTGTACTCACGTTCGCGGGTGTCCGCGTCCATGCGGGGGGTCCACTCGGCGGCCCGGCGCCAGTTGGCGCGCAGCGCGTCGGTGTCCGGCCAGAAGCCGACGGCGAGACCGGCGGCGTAGGCGGCGCCGAGGCAGGTCGTCTCGGCGACCATGGGCCGCACCACGGGCGCGTCCAGGAAGTCGGCGAGCGTCTGCATCAGCAAGTTGTTGGAGGTCATACCGCCGTCGACCTTGAGGGCGGCCAGCTCGACGCCGGAGTCCTTGGTCATGGCGTCGGTGATCTCGCGGGTCTGCCAGGCGGTGGCCTCGAGGACGGCACGGGCGATGTGCGCCTTGGTGACGTACCTGGTGAGTCCGGCGATGACCCCGCGGGCGTCGGAGCGCCAGTACGGGGCGAAGAGACCGGAGAAGGCGGGCACGAAGTACGCGCCGCCGTTGTCCTCGACCGACGAGGCCAGCGTCTCGATCTCGGCTGCGGACTTGATCAGGCCCATCTGGTCGCGCATCCACTGCACGAGCGAACCGGTGACGGCGATGGAGCCTTCCAGGGCGTAGACCGGCTTCTGGTCGCCGATCCGGTAGCCGACGGTCGTCAGCAGTCCGTTGTACGAGTTGACGGGCGTCTCGCCGGTGTTCATCAGCATGAAGGTGCCCGTGCCGTACGTGGACTTGGCCTCGCCCTCGGAGAAGCAGGTCTGGCCGAAGAGGGCCGCCTGCTGGTCGCCGAGCGCGGACGCGACCGGGACGCCGGCCAGGATGCCGTCCTTGGCGATGCCGTACACCTCGGCGGAGGACCGGATCTCCGGCAGCACGGTGGCGGGGATCTCCATCGACTGGAGGATCCGCTGGTCCCATGTCAACTCGCGCAGGTTCATCAGGAGGGTGCGCGAGGCGTTGGTGACGTCGGTGACGTGCACGCCTCCGTCGGTGCCGCCGGTCAGGTTCCAGATGACCCAGGAGTCCATGGTGCCGAAGAGGATGTCGCCGCGCTCGGCGCGCTCGCGCAGTCCCTCGACGTTGTCGAGCAGCCAGCGGACCTTGGGTCCGGAGAAGTACGAGGCGAGCGGCAGTCCGGTCTCGCGCCGGAACCGGTCCTGGCCGACATTGCGGCCGAGCTCCTTGCAGAGCACGTCGGTGCGGGTGTCCTGCCAGACGATCGCGTTGTGGACGGGCTCACCGGTGTTCTTGTCCCAGAGCACCGTGGTCTCGCGCTGGTTGGTGATGCCGATCGCCTTGACGTCGGCGGCGCTGATACCCGCCTTGACGATGGCGCCGGCGACGACCTCCTGGACGTTCTCCCAGATCTCGGTCGCGTTGTGCTCGACCCAGCCGGGCTTCGGGAAGATCTGCTCGTGCTCCTTCTGGTCGACGGAGACGATCCGGCCGTCCTTGTCGAAGACGATGCAGCGGCTGGAGGTGGTGCCCTGGTCGATGGCCGCGATGAACGGGCCGGTGGTGTGTGCGTCGGTCACGGTGTGCTCCTGGAGGTCTGTGAGATCTGAGGGTTACAGCTCTGAGCTCTACGGCTCACGCGAAGGCGACGTTGTAGAGCCCGCCCGCGATCGCACCGCCGATGAGGGGGCCGACGACCGGGACCCAGGCGTAGCCCCAGTCGGAACCGCCCTTGTTCGGCAGCGGCAGCAGCGCGTGCACGATACGCGGCCCGAGGTCGCGAACCGGGTTGATTGCGTAACCCGTCGGGCCGCCGAGCGAGAGACCGATGGCGACGACGACCAGGGAGGTGATCAGCGCGCCGAGCGTGCCGAGGCCGTCACCGTTGTTGTTCAGACCCTGCGTGAGGATCGCCAGGACGAGCACGACGGTGGCGATGACTTCGGTGATCACGTTCTGGACGGCGTTCCGGATCTCCGGGCCCGTCGAGAAGATGCCCAGCACCGGGCCGGCCTTCGGGGCGGCGGCCTGGTCGACCATGCCCTCTTCACTCGGCTGGCTGTACAGGGTCGCCGGGTCGGTCAGATGGGCCCGGAACTGCCCGTAGTACGTCAGCCAGACCAGCACCGCGCCGATCATCGCGCCGAGCAGCTGGGAGCCGAGGTACAGCGGCACTTCGCTCCACGGGGTGCTGCCCTTGATCGCAAGGCCGATGGTGACCGCGGGGTTGAGGTGTGCCCCCGACACCCCGCCGGCCAGGTACGCGGCGGTCAGCACCGCGAAGCCCCACCCGAAGGTGATGGCGAGCCAGCCCGCGTTCTGTGCCTTGGAGTGCTTGAGAGTGACGGCGGCACAGACACCGCCGCCGAGCAGGATGAGTACGGCGGTACCGATGGTCTCGCCGATAAAGATGTCGGAGTTGGACACCCGTGACTCCTTTGTCCTTCGTCCAGGGAAGCCGAACCCCGGGTCCCTCCGGTGGTCCGTGCCCTCAGGTGAGGGTGCGACCGGCCCTTGGCACTGTCACACCTTAGCGTGTATTGCCGTTAGGTGTTCGACAATGCCGACCGATGAACGGCAGTGTTTCCCCCTGGTGAATGAAGCGTCAAGAGTTCCTGGGTCCTTGACCCGATCGTTACCGATCATCCGCCGGTAAGGTCAGAAGCGCCCGGCGCCGAGATCCCGGGAAACTGCCCGGGCGCAGTCCCGTACTGCCGCGACCAGCTCCGGACGGAGCTCGCCCCCGGAGCAGACACGTTCCACTGCTCCGGTCACGGCAACCGCGCCGACCGGCATCCGGCGCCGGTCGTGGATCGGTGCGGCCACCGCGGCCACCCCCTCCCACGTCTCCTCCACGTCGTCCGCCCAGCCGCGCGCCCGGGTGAGCGAGAGCACCGACTCGAACTCCTCCAGGTCGGTGACGGTGCGTGGGGTGAAAGGCTGCCGCTCGGCCTCGACCGCCTCGGTGTGTGCCACCGGGTCGTACGCCGCGAGCACCTTGCCCAGCGCGGTGGAGTGCAGCGGCTGCATGGCCCCGACCTCCAGGACCTGCCTGCTGTCGTCGGGGCGGAAGACGTGGTGCACGATCAGGACGCCCTGCTGGTGCAGGACCCCCAGGTGGGCACTCTCGCCGCTGGAGCGGGCCAGGTCGTCCGTCCAGACCAGGGCGCGCGCCCGCAGCTCGTGGACGTCCAGATAGCTGTTGCCCAGGCGCAGCAGCTCGGCGCCCAGCTGGTAGCGGCCCGAAGCCGTGTCCTGCTCCACGAAGCCCTCGTGCTGCAGCGTGCGCAGAATGCCGTGCGCGGTGCCCTTGGCCAGGCCCAGGGAAGAGGCGATGTCGGACAGTCCCAGCCGTCGTTCGCCGCCCGCCAGCAGACGCAGCATCGCCGCCGCCCGTTCGAGCGACTGGATGTTCTTGGCCATGGCGCCGTACTCCTCCACTATGGTTCGACAATGCTGAACACTATCGGTCGATGCCGACCATTGCTCGGTCGTCCGGCGATCCTGCTCCGCCGCGCCGCCCCGGACATTCCCCGCACAGCATGCCGTCCGTTCCGTGGGACACAGTGACGGTCGAAGGCGGCGCCCGGCTACCCTGACGGGGTGCGGCTTCCACCGAAGCCGCAAAGCCGACAGCCGTCGCATCCCTGGGAGTACATCCATGGCCCCGTCGCCGACCCCTTCCGCCGACAGCCGGAACCGAGCCGAAGCCCTCCGTGAGGCACTCGCCACCCGTGTGGTGGTGGCCGACGGTGCCATGGGCACCATGCTCCAGGCGCAGGACCCCACCCTTGAGGACTTCCAGCACCTCGAGGGCTGCAACGAGATCCTCAACGTCACCCGCCCGGACATCGTGCGCTCGGTGCACGAGGAGTACTTCGCGGTCGGCGTGGACTGCGTCGAGACGAACACCTTCGGTGCCAACGCCTCCGCCCTGGGCGAGTACGACATTCCCGGGCGCATCCATGAACTGTCCGAGTCCGGCGCGCGCATCGCCCGCGAGGTGGCCGACGAGTTCACTGCCTCCACCGGGCAGCAGCGCTGGGTGCTCGGCTCCATGGGTCCCGGCACGAAGCTGCCGACGCTGGGCCACGCGCCGTACACCGTGCTCCGCGACGGTTTTCAGCAGAACGCCGAAGGACTGATCGCCGGCGGCGCGGACGCGCTCATCGTCGAGACGACGCAGGACCTCCTTCAGACCAAGGCCGCGGTACTGGGTGCGCGGCGGGCGCTGGAGGCGATGGGCAGCGACCTCCTGCTGCTGTGCTCGCTGGCGTTCGAGACGACCGGCACCATGTTGCTCGGCTCGGAGATCGGTGCGGCGCTGACCGCGCTCGAACCGCTCGGCGTCGACATGATCGGCCTGAACTGCTCGACCGGCCCGGCGGAGATGAGTGAGCACTTGCGCTACCTCACGCGCCACTCCCGCATCCCCTTGCTCTGCATGCCGAACGCCGGACTTCCGGTGCTCACCAAGGACGGCGCGCACTTCCCGCTCGGCCCCGAAGGACTGGCCGACGCGCAGGAGACGTTCGTCCAGGAGTACGGCCTCTCGCTGGTCGGCGGCTGCTGCGGTACGACTCCGGAGCACCTGCGCCAGGTCGTCGAACGCGTCCGCGGCGCCGCCCTCACCCCGCGCGACCCGCGCCCCGAGCCCGGCGCCGCCTCGCTGTACCAGACCGTCCCGTTCCGCCAGGACACCTCGTACCTCGCCATCGGCGAGCGCACGAACGCCAACGGATCCAAGAAGTTCCGCGAGGCCATGCTTGAGGCCCGTTGGGACGACTGCGTGGAGATGGCGCGCGACCAGATCCGGGAGGGCGCGCACATGCTCGACCTCTGCGTCGACTACGTCGGCCGGGACGGTGTCGCGGACATGGAGGAACTGGCCGGACGCTTCGCCACCGCCTCCACGCTCCCGATCGTGCTCGACTCCACCGAACTGCCGGTCCTGCGGGCCGGCCTGGAGAAGCTCGGCGGCCGGGCGGTTCTCAATTCCGTCAACTACGAGGACGGCGACGGACCCGAGTCGCGCTTCGCCAAGGTCACGCGACTGGCCGCCGAGCACGGTGCCGCGCTGATCGCTCTCACGATCGACGAGGAGGGCCAGGCCCGCACCGTCGAGCACAAGGTCGCCGTCGCCGAGCGGCTGATCGAGGACCTGACCGGCAACTGGGGGATCCAGAAGTCGGACATCCTCATCGACGCACTGACCTTCACCATCTGCACCGGACAGGAGGAGTCCCGCAAGGACGGCGTCGCCACCATCGGCGCCATCCGCGAGCTGAAGCGGCGCCATCCCGAGGTTCAGACCACACTCGGCCTGTCGAACATCTCCTTCGGTCTCAACCCGGCCGCCCGGGTCGTCCTGAACTCCGTCTTCCTCGACGAGTGCGTCAAGGCCGGCCTCGACTCCGCCATCGTGCACGCCTCGAAGATCCTGCCGATCGCGCGCCTGGAGGAGGAGCAGGTCAAGGTCGCACTCGACCTCATCTACGACCGCCGCGCCGAAGGCTACGACCCGTTGCAGCGGCTCATGGAGCTCTTCGAGGGCGTCAACATGAAGTCGATGAAGGCCGGCAAGGCCGAGGAGCTCCTCGCGCTGCCGCTCGACGAGCGCCTCCAGCGCCGCATCATCGACGGGGAGAAGAACGGCCTGGAGACCGATCTCGACGAGGCACTGCAGACCCGTCCGGCTCTCGACATCGTCAACGACACGCTGCTCGAAGGCATGAAGGTCGTCGGCGAGCTGTTCGGCTCCGGTCAGATGCAGCTGCCGTTCGTGCTCCAGTCCGCCGAGGTCATGAAGTCCGCCGTGGCCTACCTGGAACCGCACATGGAGAAGTCCGACGCGGAGGGCAAGGGCACGATCGTGCTGGCCACCGTCCGCGGCGACGTCCATGACATCGGCAAGAACCTCGTCGACATCATCCTGTCCAACAACGGCTTCAACGTCGTCAACATCGGCATCAAGCAGCCGGTCTCCGCGATCCTGGAAGCCGCGGAGGAGCACCGCGCCGATGTCATCGGGATGTCCGGCCTCTTGGTGAAGTCCACCGTGATCATGAAGGAGAATCTGGAGGAGCTGAACCAGCGCAAGCTGGCCGCCGAATATCCGGTGATCCTCGGCGGTGCGGCTCTCACCAGGGCCTATGTGGAGCAGGATCTCCACGAGATCTATGAGGGCGAGGTCCGCTACGCCCGCGACGCGTTCGAGGGCCTGCGCCTGATGGACGCCCTGGTCGCGGTCAAGCGCGGCGTCCCCGGCGCCGCCCTCCCGGAGCTCAAGCAGCGCCGCGTCCCCAAGCGGGAGACCGCCGTACTGGAGGTCGAGGAGTCCGAGGACGGCGTACGGTCCGATGTCGCCACCGACAATCCGGTCCCCGAACCGCCGTTCTGGGGTACCCGTGTCATCAAGGGCATCCAGCTCAAGGAGTACGCCTCCTGGCTCGACGAGGGTGCGCTCTTCAAGGGTCAGTGGGGCCTCAAGCAGGCTCGCGCCGGCGACGGACCGACCTACGAGGAGCTCGTGGAGACCGAGGGCCGCCCGCACCTGCGCGGCTGGCTCGACAAGCTGCACACGGAGAATCTGCTGGAAGCCGCTGTGGTCTACGGCTACTTCCCGTGCGTGTCCAAGGGCGACGACCTGATCCTGCTGCACGAGGACGGTTCCGAGCGCACCCGCTTCACCTTCCCGCGCCAGCGCCGCGGTCGCCGCCTCTGCCTCGCGGACTTCTTCCGCCCGGAGGAGTCCGGTGAGACGGACGTGATCGGCCTCCAGGTCGTCACCGTCGGCTCGAAGATCGGCGGCGAGACCGCCAAGCTCTTCGAGGCCAATTCCTACCGCGACTACCTGGAGCTGCACGGTCTCTCCGTCCAGCTCGCCGAGGCCCTCGCCGAGTACTGGCACGCCCGGGTCCGTTCCGAGCTCGGTTTCGGCGGCGAGGACCCGGCCGCAGTCGAGGACATGTTCGCGCTGAAGTACCGCGGCGCACGCTTCTCCCTCGGCTACGGGGCCTGCCCCGACCTGGAGGACCGGGCGAAGATCGCCGACCTGCTGCAGCCCGAGCGGATCGGTGTCCACCTCTCCGAGGAGTTCCAGCTCCACCCGGAGCAGTCCACGGACGCGATCGTCATTCACCACCCGGAGGCGAAGTACTTCAACGCGCGTTAAGGAAATGTCCGACGCGCCGTAGCGGGACGAGTCGTAGACTGGTCGGTCCAGTGCAGGCCGGCCGCCTTTCCCCTGGAAAAGGCGGCCGGCCTTCTCGTCCCTCATGGAAGGTGTGCCGCATGACCAGTACGGTCCCCGCGTCCTTGATCCGTACGGCTGAAGGCGCCGCGCTGCAGGCAGTCTTCCTGGACATGGACGGCACCCTGGTCGATACCGAGGGTTTCTGGTGGGAGGCCGAGGTGGCGGTCTTCGCCGACCTCGGGTACCGGCTGGACGAGGCGTGGAAGGACGTGGTCGTCGGCGGGCCGATGACCCGCAGCGCCGGGTATCTCATCGATGTCACCGGTGCGGACATCACTCTCCCGGAGCTGACCGTGCTGCTCAACGACCGCTTCGAGGAGCGCATCGACCGCGGTGTGCCACTGATGCCGGGCGCCGCGCGACTGCTCGCCGAACTGGTGGCGCACGAGGTCCCGACCGCCCTGGTCTCCGCCTCGCACCGGCGCATCATCGACCGGGTGCTGGACTCGGTCGGCCACCACCACTTCTCGCTCACCGTCGCAGGTGACGAGGTCGCCCGGACGAAGCCGCACCCGGAGCCCTACCTCACCGCCGCCTCCAGCTTCGGGGCGGCCCCCGAGCGCTGTGCGGTCATCGAGGACACCGCGACCGGTGTCGCCGCGGCAGAGGCCGCCGGCTGCTGGGTCGTCGCCGTACCCTCCGTCGCACCGATCGCACCCGCATCGGGCCGGGCCGTGGTGGGCTCCCTCGAAGAAGTCGATCTCGCATTTCTCCGCAGCCTGGTCACGGGAATGCATTGATCCCCGTACCGAGAGTATTTCTGTGAATGAATAGAAAAGCTCTCGGCGTGGCCGTGTGCGCGTTTCGTCACGCATGCGTAGGGAAAAGTCGGGAGCATGCCAAGGCGGGGATCGGATCAGGGGTGAGCTTGGTCACCGCGAAGGCTTGCGGTCTCCCTCAAGATCATCCGAGATGCCTGTTTTGATCCGCCCAACTGTCCCGATTCGTGGAGTCCTGTACGGAACCTTCCCTCCCCGGGAAATCAGCGCGGCGACAATTCCCTTCACCATTCGATTACGCATGGAACGCCACCGGTCAGGGATTACCGGCGGCTCCCACTAATGTCGTTTTCTCAATGGCCGGATGAGGGAGAACGTCCAAGATGAACCGCAAGACTCTGGTGCTGCCGGCCGTCGTCGGCCTGCTTGCCCCCGGACTCGCCGCCTGCGGCGCGACGGGTGGCGGGAGCGATGGCAACGCCGCCATCGTTGTCGGCACCACGGACCAGTTCGTCGCCACCAAGGACAACCCCGCGCCGCTCGACCCCGCCATCGGCTACGAAGCAGGCGTCTGGAACATCCTGCGGCAGACCGTGCAGACGCTGACCCACGTCCCGCGCGGCGGCGGCGAGCCCGTCCCCGAGGCCGCCGAGAGCTGTACGTTCACCGACCGGCAGAACGAGAGCTACCGCTGCAGGCTGCGCAGCGGTCTCACCTTCGCGAGCGGCAAGCCCGTCACCGCCGAGGACGTCAGGTACTCCATCAACCGGGTCATCCGCATCGACTCCGACAACGGACCCGTCGGCCTGCTCGCCAACATCGACACGATCGAGACCCGCGACGACAACGAAGTCATCTTCCACCTGAAGACGCCGGACGCGACCTTCCCCTACAAGCTCGCCACCCCGGCCGCCGGCATCGTGCCGAAGAGCGAGTACCCGGCGAAGTCCCCGCGTGACGGCTTCCAGGTCGACGGCTCGGGTCCCTACACGATGAAGCCGGAAGTCCGGAACAACCGGGTCGACAAGGTCGTCTTCACCAGGAATCCGAAGTACAAGGGCGATCTGAAGGTCCTCAACGACAAGGTCGAACTCGACCTCTTCCCCGACGCCACGGCGATGGGCAAGGCATTCGACGACAAGAAGATCGACATGATGACCCGCACCATGTCGCCCGGCCAGGCCAGGCAGATGCTGGAGAAGCCGAAGGACGGCATCAAACTCACCGAGATGCCCAGCCTCGCCATCAGCTACCTGGGCTTCGACACCACCAACCCCGCGGTGAAGAACAAGGCCGTCCGCCAGGCCATCGCCCAGGTCATCGACCGCGGTCAGATCGCCGGCCAGGTCTACGGCACCACCGCCGAGCCGCTCTACTCGCTGATCCCGTCCAGCATCACCGGGCACACCAACTCTTTCTACAACAGGTACGGCGAGCCCAGCACCGGCAAGGCCGCCGCCCTTCTGCGGGCCGCCGGCATCGAGACCCCGGTGAAGTTCACCCTGCACTACACGACCGACTACTACGGTCCGGCCACCGCCGACGAGTTCAAGACGCTGGAGAAGCAGCTGAACGACACCGGGCTGTTCGACGTCACCACCCGGGGCACCCCGTGGGCGAAGTACCGCGCGGCACAGAAGCGCGGCGACTACGCCGTCTACGGGATGGGCTGGCTCCCTGACTTTCCGGACCCGGACAACTACACGGCGCCGTTCCTCGACAGGGGCAACTTCCTCAACTCGCCCTACAAGTCCGCGCTGGCCCAGAACACGCTGATCCCGCAGTCCCGCCGCGCCACCGACCGCGCCGCCGCCTCCAAGACCTTCCAGAAGCTCCAGGACATCGTCGCCACCGACGTTCCTGTGCTCCCGGTCTGGCAGGGGAAGCAGTACATTGCCTCCCGTGACGGCCTCACCGGCGTCGAGTGGTCGGTCAACTCCTCCGCCGACCTCCAGTTCTGGGAGCTCGGCCGCAGCGCCGCCTGAACCACGGCGCCGCTCCGGCGCCCGGTCCTCCCGGCCGAACCGTGCCGGATCACTGGGCGCCGGGGCGCACCAGTCCGCTCTCGTACGCGTACACCGCGGCCTGTACCCGGTCGCGCAGCCCCAGCTTCGTCAGCACATGGCCCACATGCGTCTTGACCGTCGTCTCGCTGACGAACAGATCGGCGGCGATCTCCGCATTCGACAGACCGCGCGCCACCAGCTTCAGCACCTCCACCTCACGATCCGTCAGCGTGTGCAGGGTGTCCGGCACGGGATCCTCGCCCGACGGCAGATGATCCGCGTACTTGTCCAGCAGTCTGCGCGTGATGCTCGGGGCCAGCATCGCCTCGCCTGCCGCGACCACCCGGATCGCCTGCACCAGCTCATTGGCCGGAGCGTCCTTCAGCAGGAAGCCACTGGCACCGGCGCGCAACGCCTCCACCACGTACTCGTCGAGATCGAACGTGGTCAGCACCAGCACCTTCGCCGGGCCGTCCCGGCCCGGCCCGGTGATCTGACGCGTCGCCTCGACCCCGTCCATCCGCGGCATACGGATGTCCATCAGCACCACATCGGGCTGCAGTGCCCGCACCTGCTCGAGAGCCTGGAGACCGTCACCGGCCTCGCCCACCACCGCCAGATCCCCCTCCGCCTCGAGGATCATCCGGAAGCCCGTGCGCAGCAGCGGCTGGTCGTCGACCAGTAGGACGCGGATTGCCACCAGATCTCCTCAAGCTCCTTCAACGGCCGCCGGCCGGGCGGCCTCGGCCTGGACCGGGTCCATTCTGCCCTGCGCACCCTGGACCGGAACGGCCGGGCGGACCGGCAGCGGATAGACCGGGGGAGTCCCGCCGAATTCAGGACAGACCGCCTGGTGGTCGCACCAGCCGCACAGCTTTGTCGGCCGCGGCCGCCACTCGCCCGTCTCCGTGGCCAGCCGGATCGCGTCCCACAGCGCCAGCAGCTTCCGCTCCACCCGCTCCAGATCCGCCACGACCGGGTCGTACGTCATGACGTCGCCGCTGCCCAGATAGACCAGTTGCAGCCGGCGCGGCACCACACCCTTCAGCCGCCAGATCACCAGGGCGTAGAACTTCATCTGGAACAACGCGCCCTCCGCATACTCCGGCCGCGGCGCCTTCCCCGTCTTGTAGTCGACGATCCGGACCTCACCCGTCGGTGCCACATCGATCCGGTCGATCACCCCGCGCAGCCGCAGCCCCGACTCCAGCTCCGTCTCGACGAACATCTCCCGCTCGGCCGGCTCCAGGCGCGTCGGATCCTCCAGTGAGAACCACCGCTCCACCAGGCTCTCCGCCTCCGACAGCCAGCGCGCCAGCCGCTCGCCCTCCGCATCCTCCGCGAACAGCTCCGACAGCTCCGGCTTCGACTCCAGCAGCCGGTCCCACTGGCCGGGAACCATCGCCGTCGCCCGGCCGGCCGTACGCTCCGTCGCCGGTGCGTCGAAGAGCCGCTCCAGCACCGCGTGCACCAGCGTGCCCCGGGTAGCCGCCTCACTGGGTTTCTCCGGCAGCCTGTCGATCACCCGGAACCGGTACAGCAGCGGACACTGCATGAAATCGCTCGCCCGCGACGGCGACAGGGACGAAGGCGGCTGCGGCGGCCGGGGCACGGAAGTCATGACGAAGACCCTACGACCCGCCACTGACACTTACAGCCTCCCCGCGATAGGGCGGAAAGCCATAGGCGGCATACCATCGACGACAGACCCTCGCACACTGCATGATCGTGCCGAAAGGCACCGACCGAAGGGACCCCGTGGACGAGAGCGGCGACAGCGGGCAGCCGCAGCCCGGCGCCGGCGGAACCGACCCCGCCGCGCCCGAGAACGGCAAACCGCAGCGTCCCCGGGAGCCGGGCGGCGGGATCCTGATGGGCCGCCCCTTCGGCGTGCCGGTATATGTCGCGCCCAGCTGGTTCCTTGTCGCGGCGCTCATCACCTGGGTCTTCGGCGGCCAGCTCGAGCGCGTCCTGCCGGAACTCGGCGCGGTCCGCTATCTGGTCTCCCTCTTTTTCGCGATCGCCTTCTACGCCTCCGTGCTGGTCCACGAACTCGCGCACACGGTCGCCGCGCTCCGCTACAAGCTCCCCGTGCGCCGCATCCAGCTGCAGTTCTTCGGCGGCGTCTCCGAGATCGAGAAGGAGTCCGAGACTCCCGGCCGCGAATTCGTACTCGCCTTCGTCGGTCCCCTGCTCTCCCTGGTACTCGCCGGCGTCTTCTATGTCGCCATGAAGTTCGTCGAACCCGGCACCGTCCCCGGCGTCCTGCTCGCCGGACTGATGATCTCCAACCTCATCGTCGCCGCCTTCAACCTGCTGCCCGGCCTCCCGCTCGACGGCGGCCGCATGCTCCGTGCCGTCGTCTGGAAGATCACAGGCCGCGCCATGAGCGGCACCGTCGCCGCCGCCTGGGTCGGGCGCGCTCTCGCCGTCACCGTCCTCATCGGGCTGCCACTTCTCACCCGCATCGGCGGGCTCGGGAACAACCCCGACGACGTCAGCGGCATGGACACCGTCACCAACGCCCTGCTTGCCGCGATCCTCGCCGCCATCATCTGGACCGGAGCGGGCAACAGCCTCCGCATGGCCCGCCTGCGCGAACACCTCCCCGACCTGCGCGCCCGCACCCTCACCCGCCGCGCCGTCCCCGTGGAAGCCGCCACCCCCCTCTCCGAAGCGCTCCGCCGCGCCAACGAGGCAGGTGCCCGCGCCCTCGTCGTCGTCGACGGACAGGGCGACCCCAAGGCCGTCGTCCGCGAGGCCGCCATCGTCTCCGTCCCCGAACACCGCCGCCCCTGGGTCGCCGTCAGCGCCCTCGCCCAGGATCTGACCGCCGGAATGATGATCTCCGCCGAACTCACCGGCGAAGAACTCCTCGACACCCTGAAGGCCAGCCCCGCCACCGAATACCTGGTTCTCGAAGAGACCGGCGAGATCTACGGAGTCCTCTCCACCGCCGACGTCGAACGCGCCTTCGTCGCCGCCATGGCCCGCCCTGCCGCCTGAGGGCCCTCCGGCGCGCGGTCGGAGCCCTTGGAAACACCGGTACGCTGGTCACATGTCTGAACCGACCGGTGCCGCCCGCCGACGCGGGCCCTTCAAGGTCGGGGACCAGGTCCAGCTCACCGATCCCAAGGGACGCCACTACACCTTCACGCTCGAAGCCGGAAAGAACTTCCACACCCACAAGGGTTCTTTCCCGCACGACGAGCTGATCGGTGCTCCCGAGGGCAGTGTGGTCCGGACCACGGGAAACGTCGCCTATCTCGCGCTGCGCCCCCTGCTCCCCGACTACGTCCTGTCCATGCCCCGCGGCGCCGCCGTGGTCTACCCCAAGGACGCGGGGCAGATCCTGGCGTTCGCCGACATCTTCCCCGGCGCCCGCGTCGTGGAAGCCGGCGTCGGCTCCGGCTCGCTCTCCACCTTCCTGCTCCGCGCCATCGGCGACCAGGGCATGCTGCACTCGTACGAGCGCCGCGAGGACTTCGCGGAGATCGCCCAGCAGAACGTCGAGCGCTACTTCGGCGAGCCGCACCCCGCGTGGCAGCTCACCGTCGGCGACCTTCAGGACAACCTCTCCGACACCGATGTCGACCGGGTCATCCTCGACATGCTCGCCCCCTGGGAATGCCTGGAGGCCGTCTCCAAGGCGCTCGTCCCCGGCGGCATCCTCTGCGCCTACGTCGCGACCACCACCCAGCTCGCCCGGACCGTCGAGTCCATCCGCGAGATCGGCTGCTTCGCCGAACCGCAGCCCTGGGAATCGATGATCCGCAACTGGCACGTCGAGGGTCTCGCGGTCCGCCCGGACCACCGCATGATCGGCCACACCGGTTTCCTCGTCACCGCGCGCCGCCTGGCCGACGGTGTGGAGGCCCCGCTGCGCCGCCGCCGTCCCGCCAAGGGCGCGTACGGCGAGGACTACGACGGTCCCGGCAGCCAGAGCGGCTCCTCCTCCCGCGGCTGACCCCCCGCACAACGCAGCGGCGCCGCCGCGGAGTTCCCGGACCGACCCGGGAACTCCGCGGCGGCGCCCGTTCGTTGCCCGTGCGGAGGCGCCCAGTGCAGGGGCTGCGCACGGAATCTGATTCCGTGCCGACCCCACCGTTCCACCGCCCTGTGACGTGTGGCACGATGCTGGCCACCCCCACCCCACGGCTGACGCCCCGCCTTCCCGGCATCGCCGCACCACAGGAACCACAGGAGACATCCCGCGTGCAGACCTCCGAGCTCCCGGACCTCGCGCACACCGACACCAGGCCGATGCAGTGGCTCGTGACCGCGACCGCCATGGCCGCCGTCGTCGCCGCAGCGGGCATGCTCCAGCCCGATGCCACCACCGCCTCGGCCTCGCCCCCGCACCGCACCGCCACGCAGCACGGCACCGCACCCGCGGCCGCCCCCGATCCGGCCCGGGTGACCTTCCCGCTGGACTGCGGGACGGTGGGGAGCACCGTCGCCAAGCAGGTCCCCGGTGACCTCGACGGCGACGACCGGCCGGAAACCGTCGCCGTGGTCCACTGTGCGGCCGGATCCGGCACCCCGCCGAGCGGCGTCTACGTCCTCACACAGGGAAGCGGGGCCGCACCCCGGATCGTTGCGACCCTGGTGGACCCCGCCCAGAAGATGAGCATCGGTGACTTCACCGTGCGTGACGGAATCATCTCCGCCACGCTCCTCGGCTACTCCTCGCCCGAGATCCCGCGCTGCTGTCCCGATCAGGAGGAAAAGGTGACCTGGCAGTGGCGGAACGGCGCCTTCGTCCGCGCCGCGGAGAGCGCAGCGAACAGCACCTGACCGGTCACTTCCCGTACCCGGAAGGCCGGAGCCGGCGGATCAGGCTGCGTCGGGGCCGTAGACCTCGACCCTGTCCGAAACGCGACGTACATGAATGCAGTCGCCCGGGCACTCCTTGGCCGAATCGACCACGTCCTGAAGCAGCGGGAGCGGGACGGGTGTCGTCGCCCCCTTGTCCTGCAGCAGCTCGTCGTCGCTCTTCACGTACGCCAGACCGTCGATGTCCAGCTCGAAGACCTCGGGTGCGTACTGGACGCAGATCCCGTCTCCCGTGCAGAGGTCCTGGTCGATCCAGACCTCCAGGTCCTGAGTGTCGCTTCCGGTGGGAGCGTCCTGCTGCACGGTCATTTTTTCCTGCCGTTCCCTGCGTATCCGAACCAAAAGTAGCCAGCCCTGACGGGTGTTGACCGGTTCGACGATACAACCGGCCGCTTTCCGATGTTGAACGGTGGGTATTCCCCTGGCGTGAGGGAGAGCGCAAGGGTGAAGATCGGACACACCCCACAGTCTTTGTGATCTAGGGGTTTCAATCATCACCCACCCAGGTAGGGTCAGGAAGCGTCCAGCTCCCCTTGGAGGAGGTGAGGACCGTGGCAGCCCACGACGACGACATCAACCGCGGCATCCGGCCCGGGCGGGGGTCCGAAGACCCAGCCGGCCAGGTCGCCTATCTTGAGCAGGAAATCGCCGTCCTGCGACGTAAGCTCGCCGACTCTCCGCGCCATACGAGGATTCTCGAAGAGCGGATCGTCGAGTTGCAGACGAACCTCGCAGGCGTGTCCGCACAGAACGAACGGCTCGCCAACACCCTGCGCGAGGCCCGCGACCAGATCGTGGCCCTCAAGGAGGAAGTCGACCGGCTCGCCCAGCCGCCGGCCGGCTTCGGAGTCTTTCTGCAGGGCAATGAGGACGGCACCTGCGACATCTTCACCGGGGGCCGCAAGCTCCGGGTGAACGTCAGTCCCAGTGTCGAGATCGACGACCTCCGGCGCGGCCAGGAAGTCATGCTCAACGAAGCGCTCAACGTGGTCGAGGCCATGGAATTTGAGCGGGCCGGGGACATCGTCACCCTCAAGGAGATCCTCGAGGACGGCGAGCGCGCCCTGGTCATCGGGCACACCGACGAGGAGCGAGTGGTACGGCTCGCCGAGCCGCTCCTCGACATCAATATCCGGCCCGGCGATGCGCTCCTGCTCGAACCCAGGTCCGGTTACGTCTACGAAGTGGTCCCGAAGAGCGAGGTCGAGGAGCTCGTCCTCGAAGAGGTTCCGGACATCGACTACAACAAGATCGGCGGCCTGGGCGAGCAGATCGAGCTGATCCGGGACGCGGTCGAGCTGCCCTACCTCCACCCCGACCTCTTCAAGGAACACGAACTGCGGCCGCCGAAGGGCATCCTGCTCTACGGTCCGCCCGGCTGCGGCAAGACGCTCATCGCCAAGGCCGTCGCCAACTCCCTGGCCAAGAAGGTTGCGGAAGTCACCGGCCAGCCCGCCGGAAAGAGCTACTTCCTCAACATCAAGGGTCCGGAGCTCCTCAACAAATATGTCGGTGAGACCGAGCGGCATATCCGTCTCGTCTTCCAGCGGGCCCGCGAAAAGGCCGGCGAGGGTACCCCCGTCATCGTCTTCTTCGACGAGATGGAATCCCTCTTCCGCACCCGCGGATCCGGTGTCAGCTCGGACGTGGAGAACACCATCGTCCCCCAGCTGCTCGCCGAGATCGACGGCGTCGAGGGCCTGGAGAACGTCATCGTGATCGGCGCCTCCAACCGCGAGGACATGATCGACCCCGCGATCCTGCGGCCCGGCCGTCTCGATGTGAAGATCAAGATCGAGCGTCCGGACGCGGAGGCGGCGAAGGACATCTTCGCGAAGTACCTCACGCCCTCTCTGCCGCTGCACGCCGACGATCTTGCCGAGCACGCCGGTTCCAAGGAAGTCGCAGCTCACGCCATGATCCAGTCCGTTGTCGAGCGGATGTACACCGAGTCCGAGGAGAACCGCTTCCTCGAAGTCACGTACGCCAACGGCGACAAGGAAGTCCTGTACTTCAAGGACTTCAACTCCGGCGCGATGATCCAGAACATCGTCGACCGGGCCAAGAAGATGGCCATCAAGGCCTTCCTCGACCAGGGCCAGAAGGGCCTTCGCGTCTCCCATCTCCTCCAGGCGTGTGTGGATGAGTTCAAGGAGAACGAGGACCTTCCCAACACCACCAACCCCGACGACTGGGCCAGGATCTCCGGCAAGAAGGGCGAGCGGATCGTCTTCATCCGCACCCTTGTCACCGGAAAGCAGGGCGCAGACACCGGTCGCTCCATCGACACGGTGGCAAACACCGGGCAGTACCTGTAGAACGCAGACCCGCTGCGGATGCCCGGCCGGGCATCCGCAGCCGGTTGCTTTCCGGACAGCTCCCACGACACCGGAGCAATGACGTAATTGATCTCCCCACCAGCGCAGAGGCGCTCTAGGCTCTTCCGTACCGCCAGTCGCGCAGTGCGGGGACGGGCACCGCACACGCACCGGACAAGCAGCGGTACTTGAGCGCCGATCCCGGAAGGGAACGCCGCCGGGCAAGGAGGGCCGCATGACCGTACGGCGAGTAATGGGCATCGAGACGGAGTACGGCATCTCCGTGCCCGGACACCCCAACGCCAATGCCATGCTCACCTCGTCCCAGATCGTCAACGCCTACGCGGCGGCGATGCATCGGGCGCGACGCGCCCGCTGGGACTTCGAGGAGGAGAATCCGCTGCGTGACGCGCGAGGCTTCGACCTCGCCCGCGAAACCGCCGACTCCAGCCAGCTCACCGACGAGGACATCGGCCTCGCCAATGTCATCCTCACCAACGGTGCCCGGCTCTACGTCGACCATGCACACCCCGAGTACAGCTCGCCGGAGATCACCAACCCGCGGGACGCCGTCCTCTGGGACAAGGCCGGCGAACGCGTCATGGCCGAGGCCGCCGAGCGGGCGGCCCAGCTCCCCGGCGCCCAGCCCATCCACCTCTACAAGAACAACACCGACAACAAGGGCGCCTCGTACGGCACGCACGAGAACTACCTGATGAAGCGGGAGACCCCGTTCTCCGACATCGTGCGCCACCTGACCCCCTTCTTCGTCTCCCGCCAGGTCGTCACCGGCGCGGGCCGCGTCGGAATCGGCCAGGACGGTCACGAGCACGGCTTCCAGATCAGCCAGCGGGCGGACTACTTCGAGGTCGAGGTCGGCCTTGAAACGACCCTCAAGCGCCCCATCATCAACACCCGCGACGAACCTCACTCCGATGCCGAGAAGTACCGCCGTCTCCATGTGATCATCGGCGATGCGAATCTGTCGGAGATCTCCACCTATCTCAAGCTCGGCACCACGGCGCTCGTCCTGTCCATGATCGAGGACGGCTTCATCAACGTCGATCTGGCCGTCGACCAGCCGGTACGCACCCTGCACCAGGTATCCCACGACCCGACCCTGCAGCATCTGATCACGCTCCGCAGCGGCCGGACACTCACCGCGGTGCAGCTCCAGATGGAGTACTTCGAGCTGGGCCGCAAATACGTCGAGGAGCGGTACGGGGCGGACGCCGACGAGCAGACCAAGGACATCCTGATCCGCTGGGAGGACACCCTCAACCGGCTGGAGAACGATCCCATGAGCCTGTCGGGCGAGCTCGACTGGATCGCCAAGCGGGAGCTCATGGAGGGCTACCGCCGCCGCGACGGTCTGGACTGGGACGCGGCCCGGCTGCACCTGGTGGACCTCCAGTACGCCGATGTGAGGCCCGAGAAGGGTCTCTACAACCGTCTCGCGGCCCGCGGGAAGATGAAACGCCTGCTGGACGAGCGCGAGGTCGAGGAGGCCCGTACGAAGCCCCCTGAGGACACCAGGGCGTACTTCCGCGGTCGCTGCCTGGAGCAGTACGCGGACGACGTCGCGGCGGCCTCCTGGGACTCGGTCATCTTCGACCTGCCGGGCCATGACTCGCTGCAGCGGGTCCCCACCCTGGAGCCGCTCCGTGGGACCCGTAACCACGTCAAGGAGCTCCTGGACCGCTGTCGCACGGCGGAAGAGCTGGTCCGGGTGCTCTCGGGCGGCTGAAATGGCCGCGATCAGGGAATCATCGAGATGACCCCGGGCGTATGGACAAGTACCGGGCCGATGTCGGACCTCGTGGGTAGGGTCTGATCAAGTGCTTCGAACCGAGCGGGGTGAGCTATATGGCGACCAAGGACACCGGCGGCGGACAGCAGAAGGCGACACGCTCCACCGAGGAGGTCGAGGAGCAGGCGCAGGATGCGCAGGTCTCCGAAGACCTCAAGGAGCGGCAGGAGAAGCTGAGCGACGACGTCGACTCGGTGCTGGACGAGATCGATGACGTCCTCGAAGAGAATGCCGAGGACTTCGTCCGTTCATTCGTTCAGAAGGGTGGACAGTAGTTCACCGATGTGAACGGGCAGAGGTGTGGCGCGCGCGGTACGGGAGATGGCCGACCCGTACCGCGCGGGCACAAGGATCACCGGACGTGACATGACACAGCTGCCCCCGCCGCGCATGTGGTTCACCGCCATGGGACGGGTAGGGTCCGTGGCGTAACCGCATCACGTGTAATTCGGCCATCGGCAAGTTGGGGGATGATCCTGACACCTTGCGCAGGGCCATCGCATACCTGGAGGGAAACGCGTGGAAGCCAACACTCGTAGCACCGGGCGTCTACCAGCTGCCTTCCTGACGCCGGGATCCTCTTCGTTCATGGACTTCCTGTCCGACCATTCTCCCGAGATGCTCCCGGGCAACCGGCAGCTGCCGCCCCTGCAGGGGGCGATCGAGGCGCCGCACGGGACGACCATCGTCGCCGCGACGTTCGCCGGTGGTGTGGTTCTCGCCGGCGACCGGCGGGCGACCATGGGCAACATGATCGCGCAGCGCGACATCGAGAAGGTCTTCCCGGCCGACGAGTACTCGGCGGTGGGCATCGCCGGTACGGCTGGGCTCGCCGTGGAGATGGTCAAGCTCTTCCAGCTGGAACTGGAGCACTTCGAGAAGGTCGAGGGGGCCCAGCTCTCCCTGGAGGGCAAGGCGAACCGGCTCTCCACGATGATCCGCAGCAATCTGGGCATGGCCATGCAGGGCCTCGCCGTGGTTCCGCTCTTCGCCGGCTTCGACGTCGACCGCGAGAAGGGCCGGATCTTCTCGTACGACGTCACCGGTGGCCGCTCCGAGGAGCGGGGCTACGCGTCCACCGGCTCCGGGTCGATCTTTGCCCGCGGGGCGATGAAGAAGCTCTACCGCGAGGGCTTGACGGAGCAGGAGGCGCTCACCCTGGTCGTGCAGGCTCTGTACGACGCCGCGGACGACGACTCGGCGACCGGCGGCCCCGATGTGGCCCGGCGGATCTATCCGATCGTCACCGTCATCACCGACGAGGGCTTCCGGAGGCTCACCGATGCGGATTCCTCCGACATCGCGCGGTCGGTCCTGGAGCGTCGGATGGAACAGCCCGACGGCCCGCGCGCCGCGCTGCTCTGATCCGGATCCTGGGCCTTCTTCGATGCACTCGTCACTGACAGAAAGGGACGGATAGCCGGTGTCGACGCCGTTCTATGTCTCACCTCAGCAGGCCATGGCCGACCGGGCGGAATACGCCCGGAAGGGCATTGCCCGTGGTCGCAGCCTGGTTGTGCTGCAGTACGCCGACGGCATTGTTTTCGTCGGCGAGAACCCGTCCCGTGCGCTGCACAAGTTCAGCGAGATCTATGACCGGATCGGTTTCGCCGCCGCCGGTAAGTACAACGAGTACGAGAATCTGCGTATCGGCGGCGTCCGTTACGCCGATCTCCGCGGATATACCTACGACCGCGATGATGTGACGGCCCGTGGGCTGGCCAACGTCTATGCGCAGACCCTGGGCACCATTTTCTCCAGCGCGGCGGAGAAGCCGTACGAGGTGGAGCTGGTGGTCGCCGAGGTGGGCGTCGAGCCCGAGGGTGATCAGATCTACCGGCTGCCGCACGACGGCTCGATCGTGGACGAGCACGGTTCGGTCGCGGTGGGCGGCAATGCGGAACAGATCAGTACGTTCCTGGACCAGCGCCACCGTGACGGAATGACGCTGGCGGAGGCGCTCAAGCTGGCTGTGCAGGCACTGTCCCGTGATCCCAACGGGAGCGAGCGGGAGATTCCCGCGGAGCGGCTCGAGGTGGCGGTCCTGGACCGTACGCGGCCTCAGCAGCGGAAGTTCAAGCGGATCGTCGGGCGGCAGCTGGCGCGGCTGCTGGAGGCCGACGGCGGGGCCGCGCCGACGGATGCCCCGTCGGATCTGGAGGACGGCGAGGGGGGCGAGGCTCCCGCCGATGCCACGAAGTCGCCGGGGGCCGCCGAGTCCGCGGAGCCGCCGGCGTCCCCGGAGTCGTCCGAGGAGTAGCTCTGCCGGATGTTCCCGTGCCCCGGTCCATCGTTCGCGGTGGGCCGGGGCATAGTCATGAACGGGGCGGCGGGGGCCCGGAGGAGCCGCGGACGACCAGTTGCACCGGCAGGCTGCCTGATTCGGCCGGGCAGCCGTCGAGCACGGACAGGAGGGCGGTCATGCCGCGCTCGCCGACCTGCTCGGCGGGGAGCTGGACGGTGGTGAGTTCGGGTTCGACGGCGGTCGCCAGAGCCAGGTCGTCGAAGCCGGTGACGGAGAGGTCGTCGGGGACTCGCAGGCCGAGCCGGCGGGCGGCCTTGCACGCGCCCGCGGCGAGGATGTCGTCGTCGCAGATGATCGCGGTCGGCCGGGGACCGGGGGCGGCCAGAGCGTGTTCCGTGGCTTCCCGGCCGGCCCGTACGTCGAGCGCTGCCGGGACGGTCCGTACGGAGGTGCCCGGCACGCCCCGCAGGGTGTCGCGGACGGCCCCGGCGCGAACGACGAAGGTCCAGGAGTCGATGGCCGACGCCAGGTGCAGGAAGCGGCGGTGGCCGAGGGTGAGGAGATGGTCCGTCACCTGCCGCATGCCGTCGGCGATGTCGAGGTTGACCCGGGCCGCGACGCCGGTGTCCGCGGGGTCGCTGTCCAGCATGACCAGTGGCAGGCCGGCGCCGCGCAGGGCGTCGAGGGCGCCGGCGGCCATGGACGAGGCGATGACCCCGTCGAGGGCGGCGCGGGCGGAGGCGAAGGGGTCCCTGGCCGGACCCGTGCCGTCGGGGGAGGGGTAGAGGACGACCCCGAAGTCGTGCTCGGCGGCGACGGCGGCGGCGCCGGTGTAGACACGCGCGAAGAATTCGTTGGTGAGTGCCGGGACGACCAGCAGCGCGGTCCTGGTGCGGCCGAGGCGGAGGCTGCGGGCGGCGAGATTGGGCCGGTAGCCGAGGTCCTGGGTGGCGGCGCGGACGCGCGCGGCGGTCGCCTCGGAGACCCTGCCGCGCCATTTGCCGCCGAGGACGAGCGAGACGGTGGCCTGGGAGACGCCTGCGGCCCGCGCGACGTCGCGGCTGGTGGGCCGCGCCGGGGCGGGCTGGGATGCGCTGGTCACGGGGGCCTCCGGACTGGGCGGGTGCGGTGCTGGTGCGGGCGGTGAGGTGGACCTGAGGACAGGGCACATGGTACGTATGAGGCTCGACGTTATACGTAAAACCCCAGGTGTCCGGAAGGCGCCCGGCGGAGAGGGGCGGACATGGCCGCGGGATATCTGGACATCCTCCGGGCGCGGCATGCCGCGCGGCTGCTGATCGGCACGCTGGTGGGACGCCTGCCGAGCGGCACCGCCCACATCGCGATCGTCCTGTTCACCCGGGCCGAGGGCGGCAGCTACACCCTCGCGGGGGCGCTCGCGGCGGTGTACGGCCTCGCCACGGCGGTCGGGCAGCCCCTGCTGGGCCGGGCGGTGGACCTGTACGGCCAGCCGCGCGTCCAGCTCCCCGCGTCCGTCGTCTCCGCGCTGGGCATGTCCCTGCTGGCTCTGGTGGGCCTCGGATCGCTTCCGCTGGCATACGGGGCCGTGATCGTGGCAGGCGTGTTCACGCCGCCGCTGGAGGGGGGGCTGCGGGCGCTGTGGCCGACGGTCCTGGGGAGGGAGGACCGGGTGCACCGGGCGTACGCCATGGACGCCGTGGCCCAGGAGGTCATGTTCACCGTGGGCCCGCTGCTGGTGACGGTGCTGGTCTCGCTCTGGTCGCCCGCCGCCGCGCTGCTCGTCATCAACACGATAGGAGTGCTGGGCGCGCTCTCCGTGGTGGTGTCGGAGCCCTCCCGTACCTGGCGCTCGGCGCCCCGCGAGGCGCACTGGCTGGGTGCGCTGCGCTCGCCGGGACTGCTGGCGCTTCTCGGTTCCTTCTTCTTCGTCGGGCTCGCACTGGGCTCGATCACGGTGGCGGGCGTCGCGTACGCCGACGACCACGGCCGGGAGGCGGTCTACGGCTGGCTGATGGCCGCGCTCGGTCTCGGCGCACTGATCGGCGGGGCGGTGTACGGGGCGCGGCAGTGGGCCGGAGCGCCGGAGCGCCGGCTGCGGGTCATCGTGGCGCTGCTGGCCCTCGGCTATCTGCCACTGATGCTGACACCGGATGTGGTGGCGATGACCGCCCTGGCCGCGCTCGCCGGGGTGTTCCTGGCGCCGGCGATCGCGTGTTCGTTCATCGTGGTGGACCGGCATGCTCCGCGGGGCACGGTGACGGAGGCGTTCTCCTGGCTCGTGACGACGTTCGGGGTGGGCGCGGCGGCGGGAACGGCCCTGGCGGGCCCGGCCGTCGAGCTGGGCGGTACGGCGTGGAGCTTCGGTGTCGCTGGGGCCGGTGGAGTGGCGGCACTGATGGTGCTGCTGGCGACGGGAAGGGTCCTCGCAGTTCCCGGGCGTACGGATGTTTCCGTGCAGGGATCGGAAAACGATCGAAACGGTGCTGTCCAACCCGGTTTCAGCTCGGGCTATCAGGCGTAATGTTCAGTCATGGACCGCCGCATTTTCGGGCTGGAGAACGAGTACGGCGTCACGTGCACGTTCAGGGGACAGCGCCGACTGTCTCCTGACGAAGTGGCGCGCTACCTCTTCCGCCGTGTCGTGTCATGGGGCCGCAGCAGCAATGTCTTTCTGCGGAACGGCGCCCGCCTCTACCTCGACGTGGGATCGCATCCGGAATATGCAACCCCCGAATGCGACAATCTGACCGAGCTGGTCACCCACGACAAGGCCGGCGAGCGCATTCTCGAAGGCCTGCTCGTCGACGCCGAACGCCGCCTGCACGAGGAGGGAATCGCGGGCGACGTCTATCTCTTCAAGAACAACACCGATTCGGCGGGAAACTCCTACGGGTGCCACGAGAACTACCTCGTGGCACGGCACGGAGAATTCTCCCGGCTCGCGGACATCCTCATTCCCTTCCTCGTCACGAGGCAGCTGATCTGTGGTGCGGGCAAGGTGCTGCAGACCCCGCGCGGCGCGGTCTACTGCGTCAGCCAGCGCGCCGAGCACATCTGGGAGGGCGTCAGTTCCGCGACGACGCGCTCCCGTCCGATCATCAACACCCGTGACGAACCGCACGCGGACGCGGAGCGGTACCGCCGCCTCCATGTCATCGTCGGTGACTCCAACATGTCCGAGACGACGATGCTGCTCAAGGTCGGCGCGACGGACCTGGTGCTCCGCATGATCGAAGCGGGCACGGTGATGCGCGATCTGACGCTGGAGAACCCGATCCGGGCGATCCGTGAGGTCAGCCATGACATCACCGGGCAGCGCAAGGTGCGCCTCGCCAGCGGCCGCGAGGCGTCCGCCATCGAGGTACAGCGGGAGTACTACGAGAAGGCCGTGGACTTCGTCGACCGCCGCGGCATCCGCACCGGCACCGTCGAACAGGTCCTGGACCTGTGGGGCCGTACGCTCGACGCGGTCGAGGCCGAGGACCTCGACCGGGTCGGGACCGAGATCGACTGGGTGATGAAGTACAAGCTCATCGAGCGGTACCGGGCCAAGCACAACATGACGATGTCGCATCCGCGGGTCGCCCAGATAGACCTCGCCTACCACGACATCCACCGGCGCCGCGGGCTGTACTACCTCCTGGAGCGGAAGGGGCAGGCCGCCCGCATCTGCAACGACCTGAAGATCTTCGAGGGCAAGTCCGTGCCCCCGCAGACCACCCGGGCGCGGCTGCGTGGTGACTTCATCCGAAGGGCCCAGGAGCAGCGGCGGGACTTCACCGTCGACTGGGTCCACCTCAAGCTCAACGACCAAGCGCAGCGCACGGTGTTGTGCAAGGACCCGTTCCGTTCCGTGGACGATCGAGTGGAGAAGCTGATCGCGGGTATGTGACCGGGCGCAGAACGCGCCTCGGCTCCTGTGCGACTCGGGCCCCGTACGTTCCTCGTGCGGGGCCCTGTGCACGCCCTAGAGTGTCGGGGACCCAGTCAACTGTGCCGTCTGAGATCTGAGGAACCAGTGCGCCGACTTGCCGGCCTTCTCGTTGTCCCCCTGCTGCTGTTGACAGCGGCGTGCGGCGGCAGCGGCAAGGGATCCGCCTCCGCTTCAGCTTCCGCCTCGAAAAACGCATTTCCCGCGATCACCGCGGGTGCGAAGTTCGGTGAGAAGCCCACTCTGTCCAAGGGAGAAGGCGATCCTCCCAAGGATCTGAAGACGCGTGTCGTCAGTGAGGGAAAGGGCGCGGCGCTGAAGAACGGCGACGCGATCCAGGTCAACTACCTGGGGCAGGCGTGGGACTCCACGAAGCCGTTCGACAACAGCTTCGACCGTAAGCAGCCGTTCGACCTGACCCTCGGTGCCGGCATGGTCATCAAGGGCTGGGACCAGGGGCTCCTGGGGAAGAAGGTCGGCAGCCGCGTCCAGCTCGTCATCCCGCCGGACCTCGGTTACGGCGCGCAGGGCCAGGGCGACATCAAGCCGAACGCCACGCTCGTCTTCGTCGTGGACATCCTGAAGGCGACGCACATCCCGGCGTCGGCCCAGGGCACCGCGGTCGCCCAGGACAACGCCGACCTGCCGAAGGTGGGCACCAACACGGACGGCAAGGCGCCGACGGTCAAGATCCCGGAGAAGACCGACCCGCCGACGAAGCTGGTCTCCAACTACATCCTTGAGTCCAAGGGCGAGGTCATCAAGGAGACCGACAGCGTCGTCGTGAATTATGTGGGCCTGCTGTGGAAGGACGGTAAGACGTTCGACAGCACGTACGCCGCGGGCAAGACCCAGACCTTCCCGCTGGCTCAGGTGACCCTCAAGGGCCTGAAGAACGGGCTGATCGGCAAGAAGATCGGCAGCCGTGTCCTGCTGGTCATCCCGCCGGACCAGGCCTTCGGCGACAAGGCTCAGCAGTCCATCCCCGCCAAGTCCACGCTGGTCTTCGCCGTGGACCTGCTGGCAAAGATGTAAGACTGTCCCGGTTGCCCAGTTATTCATGTGGAGGAGCAGTTCAGTGAGCATCGAGAAGCCCGAGATCGACTTCCCGGGCGGCGAGCCGCCGGCCGACCTGGAGATCAAGGACATCTGGGAGGGCGACGGTGCGGTCGCCAAGGCCGGCGACATGGTCAAGGTCCACTACGTGGGCGTGGCCTTCTCCACCGGCGAGGAGTTCGACGCCTCGTGGAACCGCGGCACCCCGCTGCAGTTCCAGCTCGGCGTCGGTCAGGTCATCTCCGGCTGGGACCAGGGCGTGCAGGGCATGAAGGTCGGCGGCCGTCGCCAGCTGACCATCCCCGCGCACCTCGCGTACGGTGACCGTGGCGCCGGCGGCCGTATCGCCCCCGGCGAGACGCTGATCTTCGTCTGCGACCTGATCGCCGTCTGATCCGTCCCGCGGACACATCACGAGGGCCCGTGCGGGACCGCACGGGCCCTCGTTCCGTGGAGCGTGGACTCCAGGAGGGTGCTGAAGATCTCGGCCGCTTCGCGGCGCCGAGATCTCCGGCACCCTCCTCGCTTTTGTCCGGACACTCCGGAGCGGTACGGTCGAGGGTCGTAGAGCACGTAGAGAAAGGGCGCCGATGGCGATTGCCAAGGCCGAGCGGCTGATGAACCTGGCGCTGTGCCTGCTGGGGACCCGGCGCCCGCTCAGCAAGCGCGAGCTGCGCGGGTCCATCGAGGCCTATCTGGAAGCGGGATCCGACGAAGCCTTCAACCGGATGTTCGAGCGGGACAAGGACGATCTGCGCGAGCTCGGTCTGGTCATCGAGACCGTGGAGAACCTGGACGGCGACATCGGCTATCTGGCCCGCCGGGACAGCAACCGGCTTCCGCCGATCACGCTGGACGCCGAGGAGGCCGCGGCGCTCGGCCTGGCGGCAAAGGTGTGGCAGCAGGCCCGGCTCGCGGGCGCGGCCAGTGGCGCGCTGCAGAAGCTGAGGGCCGCCGGGATGCCGGAGGCCGAGGACGCGTACGAGGTGCACAGCGCCCTCGAACCGCGTATCCCGGTCCATGAGGCGGCGTTCGAGCCGTTGATGCTGGCATGCCGGGACCGCCGTCCGGTCACTTTCGACTACCGCAAGGCCACCGCCGCCCGCCCGGAGCAGCGCCAGGTCGAGCCTTGGACGCTCGAGTGCTGGCGCGGTCACTGGTATCTGGCCGGCTGGGACCGGGACCGCCGTGCCGAGCGGGTGTTCCGCCTCTCCCGGATCACCGGCCGGGTCCGTTCGCGGGCCGGGGTCTTCACCGCCGAGGTGCCCGACGTGGTGACCGTCCGGGAGACCGTCGAGAGCTGGGCGGGGGAGACGGCGACCCGGACCGCGCTGATCCGGTTGCGGTCCGGCTCCGGATACCCGCTGCGCTCGCGGGCGATATCGGTGCGGGAACTCGGCGACGGCTGGGACGAGTTGGAGATTCCGTACGGACACGGTCTCGACGCCTGGCTCGTCGAGTTCGGCCCGGACGTCGTCGTGCAGGAACCCGCGGATCTGCGGGCCGATGTGGTGGACCGGCTGCGCGCCGTGGCCAAGGACTGAGGAGGGACCGTATTCATGGCGACGAACGCGATCGACCAGACGCGCCGGATGCTGTCCCTCGTGACGTATCTGAGGGAGCGCCCCGGCGCCCATGTGCAGGACGTGGCCCGGGCATTCGGGATCACCGAGGACGAGCTGATCTCGGACCTCGACGTCCTGCCCATGTGCGGGACGAGCTTCCGGGGTGGCGATCTGCTGGACATCGACACCGACGGCGACCGGATCTGGTGGCACAACCCGGACGACGTGGCGGAGCCGCTGCGGCTCGCGGCGGACGAGGCGACGGCCCTGCTGGTGGCGGCGCGCGCCGTGGCGACGTTGCCGGGGCTGCGGGAGAGCGACCGGCAGGCACTGCTGCGGGCCACCGCCAAGCTGGAGACGGCGGCCGGTGAGGTCGGGGCGGCGAGCTCCCGGCTCTCGGTCACCTTCGAGTCCGAGGGCGGCGTCTTCGCCGATGTCGACCGGGCGATCTCGGAGCGGCGACGGCTCTGGCTGCGGTACTACTCACCCGCGCGTGACGAGCTCACGGAGCGCGAGGTGGACCCGATCCGGCTGTTCGCCGTGGGGCATACGTACATGGAAGCCTGGTGCAGGTCCTCCGAGGACCGGCGTACGTTCCGGCTCGACCGGGTCGCCGAGATCCGGCTGCTGGACGAGCCGTCCGCACCGCCGGAGCTGGAACTGCGGGACCTGTCCGAGGGGCTGGTGCAGCCGGCGGCCGAGGACCCCGAGGTGGTGATCGAGGTCGGGCCCGGCGGCCGTTGGGTCGCCGAGTACTACCCGCACGACAGCGCCGAGGAACTGGCCGACGGCGGACTGCGGATCACCTTGCGCACGCCCGATCCGGCATCGCTGCGCAGGCTTGCGCTGCGGCTCGGCGGGGAAGGGCGCATCGTCGCCCCACCGGAGCTCGCGCGGAGCGCGCAGCAGGCGGCGCGGGCGGCGCTCGCCGCCTACGACGGCCCTGCCTGCACGGACACCTGAGGAGATATGAGCAATATGTCTGTGATGTCGGGTATCTCAACTGTGCTGGTACCGGAGTCCGTACGGTTCAAGGCGGGCTGCCCGGACTGCCGCGGGCGCTTCGAGCTCGCGGCGGGTGCCCTGCGCCTCGCCATCGGCTCCAGCCGTCGCACCACGTTCTACTCGTTCACCTGCCCCGAGTGCGGCGCCGCCGTCCGTAAGCCCGCCGGGGAGCGGATAGTGGAACTCCTCACGGGCGGGGGCGTGCGGACGCTGCGCCTCCACACCAGCTTTCAGAACTCCTGACACACGGACACCCGGCTTCTGCGACACCTAGACACATCGAGGCTCTGCGCATGTTCTGGCCCATGCTCGCCATCGCCCTGGGATTCCTCGGGATCGCCGTCCTCGGGGTACTGGCCATCAAGGTGTTCGTCGAGGCCCAGCGTCTGGGGCGTCAGGTGACCCAGACCACTCGGCGCATCAACCGGGCGGCCGAGGATCTCGAACGGGCCGCAACCGATCTCGCCGCCACCGGCGAGGCGTTGCGCTGACACGGACGAGGGAGCTGTGCGCCGGACCGGTCGATCGGGGTGGGCGGGGCCTCTTGTTTCTCGGGTTTGGAGGGTACGCTGCTGGTGGCGGCCCTGAGAGCGAGGCGTGGGCCGTAATCGCAAGGATGCATGGGTATTGCCCTGCGTTTACTCCTGCGGGATACGATCGCTGACAGTACGAAGATCGGACGTCTGTCCGACGCTCGATCAGCCCCACCCCTGCTGCCTCGGTGAGAAGGTACACGCATATGTTCGGAAGGCTCGGAGCCCCCGAGATCATCCTGATCCTCGTCGTCATTGTTCTGCTGTTCGGCGCGAAGAAGCTTCCCGACATGGCTCGCTCGCTCGGCAAGTCGGCTCGCATCCTCAAGAGCGAAGCCAAGGCGATGAAGTCCGAGGGTGCCGCGACGGCCACCCCCGCGGACCCGCCGAACGATGCCGCCCAGGACCAGGCCGCCCCGCGCACCATCAAGGCCGCGCCCGGCGATGTGACGAGCTCGCGTCCGGTTGCCGAGCCGACCGACTCGACCAACCGCTGACCACCGGGCCGACGCAGGCGCCGTCGTGGTGACGGCCTGCTGCACGAGATGAGGACGTGGGTTGCTCAAGTCTGCCCGCAAGCAGGAGACGGACCCAGAGGGTCGCATGCCCCTGGTGGAGCACCTGCGTGAGCTGCGTAACCGGCTGGCGAAGGCTCTGCTGGCGATCGTCGCCGTCACGATCGTCGCCGCGTTCTTCTACAAAGGGATCATCGAGTTCTTCACCGATCCGGTGCTGAAGGCGGTCGGTTGCCATTCGAGCTTCGCCGAACTCGCGAAGCAGGAGGACGGCACCTGTGCGCGCATCGTCCTGAACGGTCTGCTGACGCCGTTCACCCTTGCGCTCAAGGTGTCCCTCATGGCGGGTCTCGTCCTGTCGTCACCGATCTGGCTCTACCAGCTGTGGGCGTTCATCGCCCCCGGTCTGCACAAGCACGAGAAGAAGTACTCGCTCGCGTTCGTCGGCGCGGGCTTCCCGCTCTTCCTCGCCGGCGGCTTCTTCGCGTACAAGACGCTGCCCACGATGGCCAAGGTCCTGCTGGACTTCTCGCCGGCCGGCCTGGACAACCAGCTGCCGCTCGATGACCTGCTGGACCTGATCACGCGCATGGTGGTGGTCTTCGGACTCTCCTTCGAGCTGCCCCTGCTGCTCGTCATGCTGAACCTCGGCGGGGTCATCACCGGCAAGCGGATGCTCGGCTGGTGGCGCGGAATGATCATGGGGATCACGGTCTTCGCCGCCGTGGCCACGCCCAGTACGGATCCGCTCACCATGCTGGCCCTCGCCGGACCGATCTGGGTCCTCTACTTCTGTGCCACGGCGGTCTCGCTCCTCAACGACCGCCGCAAGGCACTGCGCGCGGCGGCGGGACCCGCCGATGACGAGGCGTCGGAGCTGGACCTGACCCCCGAGGACATCGGTGAGGTCGAGTCGGTGTCGACGGGCGGGTCGCTGCCCGCAAAGGCGGGGACGGACAGTGATCGCGTGAACGGTTACGACGACATCACCTGACCTTGTAAGGTCCCCCGGGTGACCAGCGAGATCACCCTTTTCGTCAATCCCACCGCAGGACGCGGCCGGGGCGCGCACGCCGCGCAGCCGGCCGCTTCCGCGTTGCGGGCCGCAGGATTCTCCGTGCGCACGGTGCTGGGCGAGGACGCCGACGACGCCCTGCGGCGGGCCCGTGAGGCCGTGGCGGGTGGGACCGGTGCGCTCATAGCCGTGGGCGGGGACGGCATGATGTCCCTCGCCCTCCAGGCCGTGGCCGGGACCATGACACCGCTCGGCGTCGTCGCCGTCGGCACCGGCAACGACTTCGCCCGCGCCCTCGGCCTGCCGATACGGGACCCGGCCACCGCGGGACGGCTCGCGGCCGAGGCGCTCAAGGGCGGCAGCGTCCGCGAGATCGACCTCGGCAGGGTCGGGGAGCGATGGTTCGGTTCGGTGCTCGCCTCCGGCTTCGACTCCCGGGTCAACGACCGGGGCAACCGGATGCGCTGGGTCGGCGGGCGGTTCAAGTACGACCTGGCGATCCTCGCCGAACTCGCCGCGTTCAGACCGATCCCGTACCGCATCAGGCTCGACGGCGGACCGGTCCAGGAGATCGAGGCGACGCTCATCGCCGTGGGCAACGGGTCCACGTACGGCGGCGGGATGCGGATCTGCGCGGACGCCGTCATGGACGACGGGCTCTTCGACGTGACCGTCGTCGGGGACTGCAGCCGTACCACCCTGCTCAAGGTGTTCCCCCGCGTCTACAAGGGCACGCACCTCGGCCATCCCCAGGTCACCGTGCACCGGGTCTCGTCGATCGAGCTGGTCGCGGCTGGTGTCACCGCGTATGCGGACGGTGAACCGCTCGGTGCCCTGCCGCTCACCGCGACCTGTGTGCCGGGCGCGGCCAGGGTTCTTGCACAGTGAATTAAAGAGCGCGCTGACTGTCAGAGGTGACGGGTAGGCTCGTTACCAAGATGACAGAGGACCTCTCACCAGCTGAGCGTTACCAGGCTTTCCGGATCCGCGCCGCCGAGCAGGCCACGGCGCTCGCGCCCTTCCGCGAGTTGTACGAGTTCGGTCTGGACCCGTTCCAGATCGATGCATGCAAGGCCCTGGAGGCGGGTAAAGGGGTGCTGGTCGCGGCCCCGACCGGGTCGGGCAAGACGATCGTCGGCGAGTTCGCCGTGCATCTCGCCCTGCGCCAGGGCCGCAAGTGCTTCTACACCACGCCCATCAAGGCCCTGTCCAACCAGAAGTTCACCGATCTGGTCAAGCGCTACGGCCCGGACAAGGTCGGCCTGCTGACCGGCGACAACAGTGTCAACGGGGACGCGCCCGTGGTCGTCATGACCACCGAAGTGCTGCGGAACATGCTGTACGCGGGCTCCCAGGCACTGCGCGGTCTCGGCTATGTGGTGATGGACGAGGTGCACTACCTCTCCGACCGCTTCCGTGGCGCGGTGTGGGAAGAAGTGATCATTCATCTGCCCGATTCGGTGACCCTGGTGTCGCTGTCGGCGACCGTGTCCAACGCCGAGGAGTTCGGCGACTGGCTGGACACCGTCCGCGGTGACACCGAAGTCATCGTCTCCGAAAGCCGGCCCGTGCCGCTCTGGCAGCACGTCCTGGCCGGCCGCCGGATGTACGACCTCTTCGAGGAGGAGACCGACCACGGCGGCCGCGGCGCCGGCCGCCGCGAGGTCAGCCCCGACCTCGTCCGGCTCGCCCGCATCGAGAGCCAGCGCGGATACAACCCGCGCGAGCGCCGCCGCGGAAAGATGGTGCGGGAGGCCGACCGCGAGCGCGAGCGGCGCCAGCGCAGCCGGATCTGGACCCCGTCCAGGCCCGAGGTCATCGACCGGCTGGACGCCGAAGGCCTGTTGCCCGCCATCACGTTCATCTTCAGCCGAGCCGGCTGCGAGGCCGCCGTGCAGCAGTGTCTCCAGGCCGGACTGCGGCTCAATGACGACAGCAAGCGCCGCCTGGTGCGGGAGATCGTCGAGGAGCGGACCGCGTCCATCCCTCCCGAGGATCTCCATGTCCTCGGCTACTACGAGTGGCTCGAAGGGCTGGAGCGCGGCATCGCCGCGCACCACGCGGGCATGCTGCCGACCTTCAAGGAAGTCGTCGAGGAACTGTTCGTGCGCGGGCTCGTCAAGGCGGTCTTCGCGACGGAGACCCTCGCCCTCGGCATCAACATGCCGGCGCGATCTGTGGTCTTGGAGAAGCTCGTCAAGTGGAACGGCGAGCAGCACGCCGACATCACTCCGGGCGAGTACACCCAGCTGACCGGGCGTGCCGGGCGGCGGGGGATCGACATCGAAGGCCATGCGGTGGTGCTGTGGCAGCGCGGCATGGACCCGGGGGCGCTGGCCGGACTCGCAGGCACGCGTACGTATCCGCTGCGGTCCAGCTTCCGGCCCTCGTACAACATGGCCGTGAACCTGGTGCAGCAGTTCGGCCGGCACCGGTCGCGCGAACTGCTGGAGACCTCGTTCGCCCAGTTCCAGGCCGACCGCTCGGTCGTCGGGATCTCCCGGCAGGTACAGAGGAACGAGGAGGGTCTCGAGGGCTACCGCGAGGGCATGACCTGTCACCTCGGCGACTTCGAGGAGTACGCACAGCTGCGCCGTGACCTCAAGGACCGGGAGACGGAGCTTGCCAAGCACGGCGCGTCACAGCGGCGGGCCGCCGCAGCGGCGTCGTTGGAGAAGCTGAAGCCGGGCGACGTCATCCATGTCCCGACCGGGAAGTTCGCCGGGCTGGCCCTGGTGCTGGACCCGGGGCTGCCCGCCGGGCGGGCCAACACGCATCGCGGGCTCGAATACCACGACGGGCCGCGGCCGTTGGTGCTCACCGCCGAGCGACAGGTCAAGCGGCTCGCGTCGATCGACTTCCCCGTGCCGGTCGAGGCGGTGGAGCGGATGCGGGTGCCGAAGTCGTTCAACCCGCGGTCGCCGCAGTCCAGGCGCGATCTGGCGTCGGCCCTGCGGACCAAGGCGGGGCACATCGTGCCGGAGCGGCACCGCAGGGGTCGGGCCGAGGCCGCCGACGACCAGCAGATCGCCCGCTACCGGGCCGAGTTGCGGGCTCACCCGTGCCATGGGTGCAACGAGCGCGAGGACCATGCGCGGTGGGCGGAGCGCTACCACCGGCTGCAGCGGGACACGAAGCAGCTGGAGCGGCGCATCGAGGGGCGGACGAACACGATCGCCCGCACCTTCGACCGGATCGTGGCGCTCCTCACCGAGCTCGACTATCTGCGCGGCAGTGAAGTCACCGAGCACGGGCGGCGATTGGCCCGGCTCTACGGCGAACTGGACCTGCTGGCCAGCGAGTGCCTGCGGGCAGGGGTCTGGGAAGGGCTGAACCCGGCGGAGCTCGCCGCGTGTGTGTCGGCACTGGTGTACGAGGCGCGGCAGGCGGACGACGCCGTGGCGCCCAAGCTGCCGTCCGGCCCGGCGAAGACGGCGATGGCCGAGATGGTCCGTATCTGGGGACGACTCGATGCTCTGGAGGAGGACTTCAAGATCAACCAGGCGGAGGGGGTCGGGCAGCGGGAACCCGATCTCGGATTCGCCTGGGCCGTCTATATGTGGGCGTCGGGGCGGACGCTGGACGAGGTGCTGCGCGAGGCGGACATGCCCGCGGGGGACTTCGTGCGGTGGTGCAAGCAGGTCATCGATGTGCTGGGGCAGATCGCGGCCGCGGCGCCGCCGGGCGCGGGCGCCGGGTCCGTGGCGCGCACTGCACGCAAGGCAACGGATGCGGTGCTCCGGGGGGTTGTGGCGTACAGCTCGGTGGGGTGACGGGGTGTGTGCTGCGGGTTCGGTCGACCGGGCCGTGGTGGGGCGCCTGCGGCGGTCCTGGCGGAGCCCCGCCTCTTCCCGCTGCATCTGATGGGCGGCTCCGCCGCGCGGGGCGGGGCTCTGCCCCGGACTCCGGTCCTCGGACGACCGGACGGGCTGGATCTGCCGGGCACATCCAGCCCGTCCGCCGATCGAAGGGCGTGGACGCGTCGTCGCCGAGCGCGGTATTGCCGGGCCGGTACGGCAGGCCGTCCATCGGGCCCGACGGCGGGACGCCGACTGGTGGACATGTCCCCGGACCATCCCCGGACGCGCTTCGGCCGGCCCGCTGGGTGCCGACCGGCCGGAAGCTCACGCTCCTTCGTCGTTCAGGGACCGCCCTAGGTCCGATTGCTCTTCATCGCCACTGCGACGCAGACCAGCCCCAGCAGTACGGCCAGACCGCCGATGATGACGTTGTTGAGGATGACGCCCATGTCGGGGCTGCTGGCGACGACCCACGGCGAGATGATCATCCAGATGCCCATGGCGCAGATGGCCCAGCTCAGGCCGTACATCCGGTCCGGCATCACCGTGAACCCCAGTCCCAGCACCGCGATCGCGATCCCCATGATCAGGTTGTGCTGCACGAGGGTGGGATGGCTTGCAGTGAAGTGAAGTACCCAGGGCGAGATGGCGCAGTAGAGGCCGACGAGGAACACCGGTCCGTCGACGAGCGCCACATCGCGACCACCGAGCATGCGGGCATAGCGCTCCCGCATTTCGGAAACATCCGGGTGACTGGTGATGTCAGCGCGGGTGTGTGAGACGTTGGACATGAGAGTCGTCTCCTTCCGTCCTGCAGGCCCGACCGTGGTGTGAGGGGGTGCGCTGTCGTCGCCTGCTCCACCATTCTGCGCTTATCTCAGCCTTATGTGTACATTTCGGACCACGTGGATCTGCTGATTCCTGGGCGCCCAGACGCCGGGCCAGGGCCGCCGGCTCGAGTGTGCGCAGGGCCCGGTCCCCGTACCCCGGTAGCGGGACGTGCAGGGGCTTCCTCCAGTGTGGCGGGATCGCGCCCCTGTCGTACGCCGCCGAAGGTCGGCTGTCAGCCGAGGCTGCGCGCCCGTTCGAAGCGGGCGCGGGCCTCGGCCAGATCCACCACCGGATCCGGATACCGGAGCCGGGCCCGGTCCGGGCCGGTGAGTTTCCACGGCTCGTGCACCGCAGCGCTGTCCACGTCCGCCAGTTCCGGCACCCAGCGCCGCACGTACGCGCCCTGCGGATCGAACCGCTTGCCCTGGATCAGCGGATTGAGTACGCGGTTGGGGCGGGTGTCCGTGCCGGTGCCCGCCACCCACTGCCAGTTGAGCTGATTGTTCGCCAGGTCCCCGTCGACCAGCAGATCGAGGAAATGCCGGGCGCCGACGCGCCAGTCCACGTACAGCGTCTTGGTGAGGAAACTCGCGACCAGCATCCGGCCCCAGTTGTGCATCCAGCCCTCGTGCGCCAGCTGTCGCATCGCAGCGTCGACCAGCGGATAGCCGGTGAGCCCGGCACGCCATGCCTCGATCTCGGCGGGGTCGGACCGCCACCGGTCGCCGCGGGGGCGGTAGTCGGCCCATGCGGCGTCCGGCCGGGCGGCGAGAACCTGGTGGTGGAAGTCCCGCCAGGCCAGCTGCCGTACGAACGCGTAGGCGCCCGGTCCGCCCTTCTCCCGCGCCCGGTGCACCAGTTCGGCGGCGGAGAGACAGCCGAAGTGCAGAAACGGCGACAGCCGGGATGTCGCGTCCCCGGCGAGGTCGTCGTGGCCGGTCCCGTAGTTGGCCATCGGGCCGTGCAGCCAGGAGGCCAGCAGCCTGCGCCCGGCCGTCTCGCCGCCCTCGGCAAGCCCCGGGGAGACGCCCCGCACCTCCGCTCGCGTGGGCAGCGGTGCGGACGTCGCTGCGTCCGGCACCCGTACCGTCCGCGGCGCGGCCAGTGTGCCCCGTATTTTCGTCGCCGCCCAATGGCGGAAGTACGGGGTGAACACCGCGAAATGGTCACGGCCCGCCGGGACGACCAGGCCCGGCGCGAGCGCGGTGACCACCGCGTCATGGACGTGCAGGGTGCAGCCGACAGACCCGAGAGCCGTACGCAGGCGCTCCTCGCGCTCCCTCGCGTACCCGCTCACCCCGGCCGCGATGTGCAGATTCTCCGCACCCGTCTCCGCGACCGCGGCGCAGGCCCCCGCCACCACGTCGGCGCTGCGGACGATCAGCCGGCCGCCGCGGCGGCGCAGCCCCGCGTCGAGATCGACGAGGCAGTCGGCGAGGAACGCCCGCCGGTTCGGCGCGTCGAATCCGGTCCGGCGGATGCCGTCGTCCTCGACGAAGAGGGGGACGACGGCGTCTGCGCCGCGCACCGCGGCATGCAGAACGGGGTTGTCGTGCAACCGCAGATCGGAGGTGAACAGTGCCACCGAGATGGTCATGGGAGGGGCCCCTCAAGCGGTCGGGAAGGTCGGCGGTGCCGGTGGAGCGGACGTCGGCTGCACGGAGCCGCCGGTCGGCTCGACGGTGATTCCTATGCCTGACGCGCCCCAGGCCGGCTCGTCCGGCAGCACCGTGTCGCTCGTCGACACCCTGCTGATGTGCACGGCTTCGGCTCCTTTCACGCGGGCTTCCTCCCAGGATGCGCATCGGCTTCGCGGGGGTGATCTGGAGCCGGAAGCGGCGCGGATCGGTCAGTGCGTGAAATCTTTCCACGTCGCCGCGAATTCGCGATACATCGTGGTTGACGCGTAAGAGTGGTCGCGATATGTTCGTAAGCGAGTATTCGTTGACGAAGTGGAAGGGTGGTGGGGGTGGTGGCCAAGCGGCGCAAGCTCAGCAATCCACTGGCGCTCACGGTGATGGTGCTGCTCGCCGAGCGGTCCATGCATCCGTACGAGATCGCCCAGACGCTTCGCCGGCGCGGCAAGGAACACAGCGTCAAGATCAATTTCGGCTCGCTGTACACCGTGGTCCAGAACCTGGAGAAGCACGGGTACGTCGAGGTGGCCGGCGTGCAGCGCCAGGGCAACCGCCCCGAGCGCACGCTCTACGGCATCACCGAGGCGGGGCGTGCCGAGATGGTCGACTGGCTCTCCGATCTGCTCGCCGTCCCGGCCGCCGAGTACCCGGCCTTCGAGACCGCGCTCTCGCTGCTGCCGGTGCTGCCCCCGGAGGATGTCGCGGAGCTGTTGGAGGCCCGGGAGGCGGCGCTGGCGGTCCAGTCCGCGGCGATCCGGGGCATCCTCGGCCAGCTGACGGAGAAGCTGCCCCGGGTCTTCGTGGTGGAGATCGAATACCAGCTCCACATGATCGATGCCCAGCTGGAGTGGATCAAGAAATTCCGTACCGAGCTTCTCGACGCCACGATCAGTGGCATCGAGGAGTGGAAGTCCTTCCATGCGACCGGCGAGGTTCCGCAGGACTGGCGGGACCTGGACGAACAGGAGATCGTTCTCGATCCCGAACGGAGGGCGTAGCGCCGAGCGGTACCGAAGAAGCAGCGACAAGCGGTACCGGAGAAAGAGAAAGACCCTGGCAGGAGCTGTTGGAGCAGCGCCCGCCAGGGTCTCGAACCCCGGACCGGCCATGCCGTGAGGGCGAGCCAGGCGATCGAGGTGCGGCACACCAAGGATAGCCCGGCTCTCTTCACGCGGACCGGTTCGGCATGTCCGAACACCCCGCTGACCACAGGAGAGCTCCGTCATGAGCACCCGTGCGCCCGCAGTAGAGGCGCGACAACTGATCAAGACCTATCCCGGCGATGTCACAGCGCTGAACGGCATGGACCTCACCGTCGGTGCCGGCACGGTCTTCGGACTTCTCGGCCCCAACGGCGCCGGGAAGTCCACCACCGTCAAGATCCTCACTACCCTCGCCCGCCCCGACTCCGGCGCCGCGAGCGTCGCCGGGCACGACGTGCTGCGCCACCCCGACCGGGTCCGCCGCGCGATCGGCGTCGTCGCCCAGAAATCCGGCGCCGACCCGGTCGCCACCGGCCGGGAGAACCTGCTGCTGCAGGGCAGGCTGTACGGAATGCGGGGCGCCGCGGTCCAGCGCCGCGCCGATGAGCTGCTGGACCGCTTCGACCTCGCAGATGCGGGGAAGCGGCAGGTCAAGGGGTACTCCGGCGGAATGCAGCGGCGTCTGGACGTGGCGCTCGGCCTGGTCCACCGCCCCGAGGTGCTCTTCCTGGACGAGCCCACCACCGGACTCGACCCCGAGGCCCGTACGGCCATGTGGGACGAGATCGCCCGACTGGCCGGTGACGAGGGCCTGACCATCGTGCTCACCACGCACTATCTGGAGGAGGCCGACCGGCTCGCCGAACGCATCGCGATCGTCGACCGCGGCCGGATCGTCGTCGAGGGCACCCCCGACGAACTCAAGGGCGAACTCCGCGGCGACGCCGTCCATATGGAGCTGCGCACCGACGGGGACCGTGCGACCGTCACCGCCGCGCTCACCGGACTGCCCGGGGTGTACGAGGTGCTGGCCGATGGCCGCCGGGTCAGTGTCCGAGCCGAGGACGGCGCTGCCGCCGTCCCCGTACTGCTCGGCGCCCTGGACCGGGCCGGCGCGACGGTCGCCGCCGCCACCGTCGCCCGCCCCTCTCTCGACGACGTCTATCTGCGCTACGCCGGACGCCGCTTCGCCGAGGCCGAGGCCGCGGACGCCCAGCAGATCCCCGCCACGGTCGCCGCAGGAGGCACCCGATGAGCAGCCATGTCATCGCCCAGACCTGGTACATGACCCAACGTCAGCTCATGGCGATCATCAGGCAGCCGGTCTTCCTGGCGATCTCCCTGGTCCAGCCGGTGATCTGGCTGTTCCTGTTCGGCAACCTCTTCAAGAAGGTCGTCGAGCTCGGCGGCTTCGGCACCACGTCCTATCTGGACTACCTGATCCCCGGCATCGTCGTGATGAGCGCCCTCGGATCGAGCATGTGGGCCGGAATGGGCACCCTGGAGGAGATCGAGCGGGGCACGCTCAACCGCTTCCTGACCACCCCGGTCAGCCGGAACGCGCTGATGAACGCCAACGTCGTGCAGAACGGCATCAGTACCGCCGCCCAGTCGGTCATCATCGTGCTGCTCGGCTGGGCCGCCGGTGCGACGTACCCGGGTGGTGCGGGCGGGCTGCTGATCCTGCTCGTCGCCTCGATCCTGCTCGGTACGGTCTTCGGTGCGCTCTCCAACGCGCTCGGGATGCTGGTCCGCCAGCGTGAGTCGATCATCGGTATCAACACGTTCCTGTTGCTGCCGCTGACCTTTCTCTCGTCCTCGTTCATGGCGCCGAGCCAGATGCCGTCCTGGATGCGTCGGATCGCCGACTTCAATCCGGTCAACTGGGCGATGGTGGCGGGCCGTTCGGCACTGACCGCCGATCCCGACTGGGGGCTGGTGCTCAGCCGCGGGGGAGCGCTGCTCGTCCTCGCGGCGGTGGCGGTCTGGCTGTCGACCCGCACCTTCCGCTCGTACCAGAAGTCCGTCTGACGGTGCGTGCGGCCGCGGGGTCAGGAGAGCGCCGCGTCGTGGAATCGGTCCGGGAAGGTCTTCCCGGGCCGGCTCTTCGGCTTCCGGGCCGCGCGCAGCACCAGAAAGACCAGCAGGCCGAACGGTGACAGCAGAATCGTCAGCACCAGCAGAGGGCTCATCACCAGCGTGGGGACACCCAGCCGGCGGCCTTCCAGGAACATCCACTGGCCGAGCAGCAGATCCCACGCGATGACCTGCGCCCAGATCGCCCCTGCCCCGTTCGCCAGCACGGTCAGGTCACGGAACGTGTCGATGTCGGGGCTGCGCACGGCAGTCCACAGTTCGGGGAAGACCGGCACAGCCATCATCAGATACACGGCCAGCACCGGCAGGACGGTCAGGGGGGACGCCGCGAGGCGCGCGGTGGGCCGCCAGTGCGGCGCCAGGATCATGAGCAGCCAGAAGGGCGCTGCCAGCCAGAACGAGACCTCGAAGAGTGCGCCGGTCATGCCATGAGCTCCTGCTCGCCGGAATCTGCGGTACGGGATACGGGAATCGTCCGCAGCGCCGCATACGTTCCGGCGGCGGTGGCGGCCAGGGCGAGCCCCGCGGCGGTGAGCGTCGCGCCGTCCGGATGAATCAGTGACTGCCCGCGCAGCGCCTGCCACGTGACGAGGGCGACGACCGCCGCGTACGCCCCCGATGCGACGGCCATCAGGCGCAGCCGGACCCGCGGTTCGCCCAGCCGGGGAAAGCGTGGCGCCAGCGCCACCAGGGCGAGCAGGAGCAACGGGAGCAACTGGAGCGCATGCATGCCGACGAAGTGGGGGATGCGCAGATCGCCGCCGGTCGTCGACCAGCCCGTGAGCGGCATCGAGGGGCCGCCGTCGGGTACGCCGACCGAGTGTGCGCCGATCACATCCGCGGTGTCGAGGTTCCCGGCAGCCCGCTGCTCGGGAGTCGGCTGCGTCATCAGGAAGCCGAATCCCGCGCCCACCAGCGCTATGAACACCCCCGAGCGGATCGCGAGGGCGGCGGCTCGGTCCTGGATGCGGGCGCGCAGCAACAGGATCGCGATGACCAGGGTTCCGGTCCAGAGGACGGCGACGGTGACGCCCATCGCGGTGAACAGCCGCTCGTCGAACGGGGTGGTGTGGTTGAAGTGGCTGCGCTTCCCGCGGATGACCTGCGTGGTGATGAGCACCATCTCGGTGAGGCTGGAGACCATGACCACGGTCCCGGCCCACCAGCCGGTGCGCCGGCCGCGGGTGAGGAGCGTCAGCATCCAGGCGAGCGCCAGGGCGTATGCCACGAACGAGACTGCGAACTTGAAAGGCTTTAACCAGATCGCCGAGCCTGCGAGGACCCGGTCGTCGACCAGGAGTCCCACTGCGGAGACGACGGCCATGACGGCCATCGCGGCGGCGAAGAGGACTAACGGGCGGTGCCAGGAACGCCATGACGGCATGGGTGTACCCCCTGTGAGGACCAACTTTATGGATAGTGAGACTCTCTGCTATCCGATAGCAAAACTATCTATGATGGAGCGCGGAGTTGGCAAGAGCGGACAGGGAGAACGCAGCGTGCGCATCAGTGAGTTGAGCCGCAGGTCCGGAGTTTCAGTGGCGACGATCAAGTTCTACGTACGGGAAGGGCTCCTGCCCCCAGGGGAGTTGACCAGCCCGAACCAGGCGTCGTACGACTCCGGGCACGAGCGCCGGCTGAAGCTGATCCGTGCCCTTCTGGACGTCGGCGGACTCTCGCTCTCCGCGATCGGTGACGTACTCCGGGCGATCGACGACCCTGCGCAGCCGGTGCACGGGGTGCTGGGCGTGGCGGCGACCCGGATCACGGCCCTCGAGGGCAACGAGCCAGGGCCCGAACTGGACGACGCCCGCGAAGAGGTGGCCCAGCTGCTGGCACGGCGCGGCTGGCTGGCGGAGGCGCGAAGTCCGGCCGGTGAGGCCCTGGCCGGGGTGCTGGCCGCGCTGCGGCGGGCCGGGCACGGAGGCTTCTGCGAGCTGCTCGACGACTACGCGAGCGCCGCCGAACCGGTCGCCCGGGCCGATCTCGACTACGTGGGACGGCGGGTGGCGCGCGAGGACCTGGTGGAGAGTGTGGTCGTCGGCACGGTGCTGGGCGAGGCAATGTTCAGCGCGCTGCGCCGGCTCGCGCACGTGGACGCGTCGGCCAGGGCGTACGGCGACGAACCGGGGGCGCGGGTCGGGGGCGGGTGAGGGGGCACGTCCGATACGTGGGCGCCCGGGTCGCATGTCCGCCCGCGCCGCCGCGTCGTATGCGGACGACCCGGTCGCGTGCACGCCCCCACCGCATGCCGACGCCCCGGTCACCGTCCAGGGCGGACGGCGACCGGGGCGTGGAAGTCACCCACAGGTGCCCGGGCCGGGTGGCCTACGCGGCGCTCTCCTGCTCCCGCTCCACCTGCTCGTTCCATTCGCGCTTCACCGAGCGCCACGCGTCGTCGTTCTGGCCGAGGCGCCAGTAGCCGGAGATCGACAGCTGCGGCAGCGGGATCTGCCGGTCGAGCCGCAGATGGCGGCGGATCTCCTTCACGAAGCCCGCCTCGCCGTGCACGAACGCCTGCACCCGGCCCACCGGGAACTGCAGGGACTTCACGGCCGCGGTCAGCGCCTCGCCGACCGGGCGGTCGCCACGGTGCAGCCAGGTCAGCTTTACCCCGTCGGCCGTCACGATCTTCTGCTCCTCGGACGCGTCCGCCACCTCGATGTAGGCGTGCGCCACCGCACCCACGGGCATCTGCTCCAGAGCCGCCGCGATCGCCGGCAGGGCGCTCTCGTCACCGGCCAGCAGGTGCCAGTCCGCCGACGCGTCCGGTCCGTAACCGCCGCCGGGCCCCAGGAAGGTCACCTGGTCACCCGGAGCGGCGCGGAGCGCCCACGGGCCCGCCAGGCCCTCGTCGCCATGGACCACGAAGTCGATCGCCAGCTCCCGGGCGACCGGGTCCCAGGAACGCACCGTGTAGGTACGGGTGGTCGGCCACAGTTCGCGCGGATACTCCTCGCGGATCCGGGCCATGTCGAACGGGTGCGCGTAGTCGGCGCCCTCGGGCGCGAAGCACAGCTTGACGTAGTGGTCGGTGAACCCGGACAGCGCGAAGCCGGCCAGGCCGTCACCGCCCAGCACCACCCGCACCATGTGCGGGGTGATCCGCTCGGTGCGCAGGACCTGGGCCCCCTGCGCCGTGGGTGCCTGCCGCACCGGTCGTTCTGCCACGAGGTTCTCCCTGCTCCACATACTGAGACCGACCGGCAATGGGGAGGGGTGGCGTCACGGCGCTGGGGCACGCACCCCCGCCCCGCTCCTTCCCCCACCCCTCAATGGTCGACCTTAGGCTTGCCTAAGTTAGCACCTCAGGCCCGGAGCGTGGAGAGCAGCCGCTGCAGGGCACCGCCCAGTCCCCACTGGCCGGCCAGCGCTTCGAGGGCGGCGGGGTCCCGCGGCTCGGTGGGCAGCGCCGGATCGAAGGCGGGCAGCGGTACGTCACCCGCGACCCGGACCACGGTGGGCGCGACGGCCACGTAGTCCCGTGCCTCGTCGAGCCGCTTGCGCTGCGAGGGAGTCAGCTTCGCCGCCGGATCGTCCACCGCGGCCATGATCCCGGCCAGATCACCGAAGGTGTCCAGCAGCTTCGCCGCCGTCTTCTCACCGATGCCCGGGACCCCCGGCAGCCCGTCGCTGGGGTCGCCGCGGAGCAGCGCCAGATCGGCATAGCCCGGGCCGTCCACCCCGTACTTCTCGCGCAGCCACGTCTCGTCCGTCAGCTGCAGCGACCCGACCCCCTTCAGTGGGTAGAGGACCCGCACCTCACGGGCGTCGTCGACCAGCTGGTAGAGGTCCCGGTCGCCGGTCACGATGTCCACCGGGCCGGTGGCGAGACCGGTCAGCGTGCCGATCACGTCGTCCGCCTCGTACTCCGCTACACCGACCCGGGCGATCCCGAGCGCGTCGAGCACGTCCTCGATGATCGGAACCTGCGGCGCCAGTGTGTCGGGGGTCTCCTCCTCGTCGGGCAGCCCGTCGGCGGTCTCCACCGCGACCCGGTGCGCCTTGTACGACGGGATCACCTCGACCCGCCAGTGCGGCCGCCAGTCCGCGTCCATGCAGGCCACCAGGTCGTCCGGCCGGTGGTCCTGGACGAGCCGCCCGATGAAGTCGAGCAGACCGCGCACGGCGTTCACCGGCGTGCCGTCCGGTGCGCGCACCGAATCGGGGACCCCGAAGTAGGCGCGGTAATAGAGGGAAGCAGTGTCGAGGAGCATCAGGCGTCGCGTCACACCCCGATGATGCCGCACCGCACTGACACCGGCCCGGAAGTGAACTGGGTCACTGTTTTGTTTGGCCCGGGTAAGTGCGGGCAGGCGCGCCATCGGAGCGGACCACGTCGCCATTTTTACCGCAGCGCGTGCCAAGCGGACCGAATCCGCGCCGCTCCACGGTCTGCCGGAGGGGGCGGGGGACCGTCTTCGGTTCAACGCGTGAGGTGTATGTGTCAAGGCTGCAAGCCGACCACCTGTACAAGGTGTTCGGCAGACGACCCGATCAAGCCGTGCAGAAGCTCGAGAGCGGCACGGACCGCGACGCGCTGCGCGCCGACGGAACGACCGCAGCGGTGATCGACGCCTCGTTCACCGTGGAACCGGGCCAGATCTTCGTCGTGATGGGTCTGTCCGGATCCGGCAAGTCCACGTTGCTGCGGATGCTCAACGGGCTGCTGGACCCCACAGCCGGACGCGTGCTGTTCGACGGCCAGGACCTGACCGCCCTGAGCCCCCGTGAACTCCGCGCCGTACGCTCCTCGAAGATCAGCATGGTCTTCCAGCACTTCGCCCTGTTCCCGCACCGGAGCGTCCTGGAGAACGCCGCGTACGGCCTCGAAGTGCAGGGTGTGCCGCGCGCCGAGCGCGAGAAGCGCGCCGCCGAGGCGCTGGAGCTGACCGGCCTCGCCGGCTGGGAGAAGTCCTGGCCCGACGAGCTGTCCGGCGGTATGCAGCAGCGCGTCGGCCTGGCCCGCGCCCTCGCCACCGACGCCGACCTGCTCCTGATGGACGAGTCGTTCAGCGCACTGGACCCGCTGATCCGCCGCGACATGCAGGACCAGCTGCTCGAACTGCAGAAGCGGCTGAAGAAGACCATCGTCTTCATCACCCACGACCTCAACGAGGCCATGCGCCTCGGCGACCGGATCGCCGTGATGCGGGACGGGCGGATCGTCCAGCTGGGTACCGCCGAGGACATCCTCGTCACCCCCGCCAACGACTACGTCGCCTCCTTCACTCAGGACGTCGACCGTTCCCGGGTGCTGACCGCGGGCGCCGTCATGGCCGAGCCGCACACCGTCATGGGCACCACGTGCGACGACGGCAAGGAACTGCGTACCCCCGACGACGTCCTCAGGGCGGCGCCGGCCACGGTCTCCGAATCCACGCCGATCATCGAGCTGTTCACGCCGTGCTCGCGCAGTGGTGTCGCGGTCGCCGTGACCGACGCCAAGGGCGAGCTCGTCGGGGTCGTACCCCGGTCCCGACTGCTTGCCGTCCTCGGCGAGCCGATGACCCCCATCGAGCTCGCGCAGGACGCCACGACCCTTGCGAAGCAGGACGTCACGACCACTGCGAAGAAGGTGGCCGCCGATGTTTAGGCTCCCGCTCGGTGAATGGGTGAACAGTGCGGTCGACTGGCTGCAGACCCACCTGGCCTGGCTGTTCGACGCGATCAGCGCCGCCGTCGGCGGCATGTTCGACGGCATAGCCGCCGTCCTCTCCGCCCCCGCCCCGCTGCTCTTCGCGGGCATCGTCGCCGTCATCGCCTGGTGGCTGCGCGGTCTGCTCGCGGGTGTTCTCGCCTTCGTGGGCTTCGCGCTCATCGACTCGGTCGAGCTGTGGGACGAAGCGATGGACACCCTCACGCTGGTGCTCGTCGCGACCATCGTCACGCTGGTCCTGGCCGTCCCGCTCGGCATCTGGGCGGCGCGCTCCAAGACGGTGTCCGCGGTGATCCGGCCGGTCCTCGACTTCATGCAGACCATGCCCGCCATGGTCTATCTGATCCCCGGCGTCATCTTCTTCGGCGTCGGTGTCGTGCCCGGCATCATCGCCACCATCGTCTTCGCGCTGCCCCCAGGCGTCCGGATGACCGAGCTCGGTATCCGTCAGGTCGACGGTGAACTCGTCGAGGCGGCCGAGGCCTTCGGCACCACCTCGCGCAACACCCTGCTGCGGGTGCAGCTGCCGCTCGCCCTGCCCACGATGATGGCGGGCATCAACCAGGTCATCATGCTCGGCCTGTCCATGGTGGTCATCGCCGGCATGGTCGGCGGCGGCGGCCTCGGCGGCTCCGTCTACCGCGCCATCGGCAACGTCGACGTCGGCCTCGGCTTCGAGGCGGGCATCTCCATCGTCATCCTGGCGATGTATCTGGACCGGATGACCAGCGCGCTGGGCCGCGAGGTCTCCCCGCTGGGCCGCCGCGCCCTCGCCAAGGCCCAGTCGGTGGCCGGCGGACTGAAGATCTGGAACCACCGTCCGCAGCCCGCCGTCGCGGTCGTCGGCGTCGTCGTCCTCGCACTCGTCGCCGGCGGTATGGGCATCTTCGGCTCGTCGTCGCAGGACACCGGTGCCGCCAACGACGCATCGAACGTCGGCAAGGGCCAGAAGATCAGCATGGGATACATCCCGTGGGACGAGGGCATCGCCTCCACCTTCCTCTGGAAGGAGCTGCTGGAGGAGCGGGGCTTCAAGGTCGACGTGCAGCAGTACGAGGCCGGCGCGCTCTACACCGGCATGGCGAACGGCCAGATCGACTTCGAGACCGACTCCTGGCTCCCGGTCACCCATGCCACGTACTGGAAGAAGTACCAGGACCGCCTGGCGGACATGGGCTCCTGGTTCGGCCCCACCTCCCTGGAGCTGGCCGTCCCCTCATACGTGAAGGGCGTCGACTCGCTCGACGACCTCAAGGGCAGGGCGGCCGACTTCAAGGGCCGCGTCGTCGGCATCGAGCCGAGCGCCGGTGAGACGGGGCTGCTCAAGGACAAGATCCTTCCGGGGTACGGCCTCGACAAGGAGTACAAGGTCGTCGACGGCTCCACGCCCTCGATGCTCGCAGAGCTGAAGCGCGCGTACGCCAAGAAGGAACCGATCGTCGTCCCGCTCTGGTCGCCGCACTGGGCGTACAACCAGTACGACCTCACGAAGCTCAAGGACCCCAAGAACCTCTGGGGGAAGGGCGACGGCATCCACACCCTGACCCGCAAGGGCTTCTCCGACGACAACCCGCTCGTCGGCCGCTGGCTGAAGAACTTCAAGATGACCGAGGACCAGCTCACCAGTCTTGAGGCGAAGATCCAGACGACCGGCAAGGGCAAGGAGCAGGACGCGGTCCGCGCCTGGCTGAAGGAGAACCCGGGCTTCGCCGACAAGATGACGCCCCAGTAGGGTCTGAAGCTCCGTGAAGGGGTGGCACCGCCGGTCGGCGGTGCCACCCCTCCCGGCTGTTCCGGCATTCATTTACCGGCCGTCCTTGCCCGACGTTGTGCGTAAGACCGACGGGCACATGGGGGTGGGAGAAGGAGCGGGGCTGGGTGCGTGCGGCTGCAAGGCGGAGGTGGGAGGCAACGCGAAGGGGGTCCCCCCATGCCTTCAGGGCTATGGGGGAGTTGGTGACCGACGGCAACGCCTCTGATGTGCGCACCCAGCCCCGCGACGCCGCCCCCCATGTGCCGTTCGGTCTAAGGTGCTGGCAGCCGGAAGGATGACGAGTCGGGAGGGAGCCGGACATGGACGACAAGGACACACTCCGCGTGGGCGCCGCGGTTCGCCGACGACGCAGAACCCTGGGGCTGACACTGGCCGCGGTCGCCGGCCGCAGCGGCCTGTCCGTGCCGTTCCTCAGCCAGATCGAGAACGAGCGGGCCCGGCCCAGCGCCCGGTCGCTGGACCGGGTGGCCGCTGCCCTGGAGACCACCACGGCACGGCTGCGCGCCGCCGCGGACTCGGCGCGCGCCGTCGACGTCGTCCGGGCGGGTGAGGGCGACGGGGTACGCAGAGTGGTGCGCGGGCGGCACCAGCTCAGCGCGCTGGAGTTCACCGGCGAGATAGACCTCGGGCGGGAGTTCCAGCACCGCAACGACGAGGTGATGTACGTCGCGGAGGGCGCCGCCGAGGTGGAGGCGGAGGGGCAGGCGTACCGGCTGGAGCGAGGCGACACGCTGTTCCTGTCGGGCGGGGTACGGCACCGCTGGCGGGCCACGATGCCGGGCACCCGGCTGCTGGTCGTCGCGGTCGCCGAGCACATCGACGCCACGAACGACCCGAGGCGCTGAGTCACCGGTGACTGTGGAACGTGTCGTCTCCCTCGTCCCGTCGCTCACCGAGGCCGTCGCCGCCACCGCCCCCGGCCTCCTCGTCGGCGTCACCGACTGGTGCACCCATCCGGCCGGTCTGACCGCCGCACGCATCGGCGGCACCAAGAACCCCGATGTGGCCGCGGTCCTCGCGCTCCGCCCCGATCTCGTCCTCGCCAATGAGGAGGAGAACCGCGCACCCGACCTCGCCGCGCTCCGGGCGGCCGGGATCACGGTCCTCGTCACCGAGATCCGCACCCTCGACCAGGCCTTCACCGAATTGCACCGGGCTCTGGTGACCGGCTGCGGGCTGGGCCGGCCCGACTGGCTCGACGCAGCCGAGGCCGCCTGGGCAGCGCTCCCGCCGCCTGCCTCCGTACCGCGCCGCGCCATCGTGCCGATCTGGCGTCGGCCCTGGATGGTGCTCGGACGCGACACCTTCGCCGGTGATCTGCTCGCCCGGCTGGGCGTGCGGAACGTGTACGAGGACCACGCCGAGCGCTACCCGCGCATCCCGCTCGACGAGCTCAACGCGACCGGCGCCGACCTGGTCGTGCTGCCCGACGAGCCGTACCGCTTCACCGCCACCGACGGACCCGAGGCGTTCCCCGCGCTGCCCGCCGCACTCGTCGACGGGCGGTATCTCACGTGGTACGGGCCATCACTGGCCGCGGCGCCTGAGGCGCTGCGAGCAGCGCTCCGCTGAACAGTCCGCGCAGCGTACGGACCCCGGCCACGGCCCAGGCCGTCACCAGCAGCACGTACAGCGCGACGGCCAGCCAGGTGAACGCCGTCAGACCGGTGTGCCGGGCCAGGCCCGCGGCGCCCGTGACACATGTGCCGACCGGGAAGGTGAAGCCCCACCAGGTCATGCTGAACGTCATGCCGTCCCGTACCGCGCGCACCACCATCGACACGGCCAGCGCCAGCCACAGGAGCGCGAACCCCATCACCGGCACCCCGTACAGCACGGCGAACGCCCCGAGCGCGGAGGCGTACGGCGCCCCGATCGCCCCCGGCGCCACATCGGCGAGCTGACCGACCGCAGTCGTCGACTGGCCCAGTGGACCGAGGACCAGGAACAGCGTGGGGGTCAGGGCGAGCGGCAGCGGACCCTGGTGGACCAGCCGCGCGAAGATCAGCGGCAGCATCACCAGCGTCGCCAGCAGGCTCAGTCCGAACATTGCGTAGCAGGCGAGCAGCATCGCCTCCTGCCACTGACCGGAGGGCAGCTCCGGCACCAGCAGCGGGCCGAGCGCCGCGGAGACCATCGGCGCCACCACCGGCAGCAGCCAGACCGGCGACGCGGTCCCGGGCGCCGGACGGTGGCGTACGACCATCAGATACGGGATCGCGACCGCGACGGCCAGGCCGATCGCCGTGCCCGCGCTGTAGAGCACCACGTCCACGGCGAGGGCGGCCCGATGCCCGATGACGTCCCGGCCGACCACCATGGTGGAGCCGCCGACGGCCAGCAGCGCCATCGAGAGGCAGCCGTAGAACGGGGCGACGGCCGGGTCGAGGAGATGGGCGCGGGCCTGGTCGCGGTGGGCGGACCAGTGCCCGGCGCGGGCGGCGAGAACCGCGGCGAGCAGCACCGCCGCGAGCGCCCACACCACCGTGCAGGCCGCCCGCAGCCCGGGCACGTGCACGGGAAGCGTCACGCCCGCGCTGGCCACGATGGACGTGCCCATGACCGTCGCGTACCAGTTGGGGCCGAGGTACTGCAGAGAAGGAAGCCGCACAGCGGCGGAGGGCGGGGCGCTCGTCTGTGCGCGGGTCTGCGGAAAGATGGCCATGCCACGATCTTTGTTCCGGAGGCCGTCCCCCACCAGGGAGCTTGTCCCTATGAGGTCATAAGCTGACCTTATGTCCAGCGACGCGCCCGCACCCGTTCTCCTGTCCCACCGGGTCCCCGACCTCGGAGCGCTGGAGCTGCTGCTCGCCGTCGCCCGGCACGGCAGCCTGGGACGTGCGGCACGGGACGTCGGCATCACCCAGCCCGCCGCCAGCAGCCGCATCCGGTCGATGGAGCGACAGCTCGGTGTGGCCCTCCTCGACCGGTCGCCGCGCGGCTCCCGGCTCACCGACGCGGGCGCGCTCGTCACCGACTGGGCGCGCCGGATCGTCGAGGCCGCCGAGGCGTTCGACGTGGGCGCGCAGGCGCTGCGCGACCGGCGCGACTCGCGGCTGCGGGTCGCCGCCTCCATGACCATCGCCGAATATCTGCTGCCGGGCTGGCTGATCGCCCTGCGCGCCGAACGGCCGGACACCGCGGTCTCGCTGCTCGCGGGCAACTCGGCGGCGGTCGCGGAGCGGCTGCTCGCCGGCGCGGCCGACCTCGGATTCGTGGAGGGGCTGTCTGTACCGGAGGGCCTCGACGGCACGGTCATCGCGCACGACCGCCTCGTCGTCGTGGTCGCCCCGTCCCATGCGTGGGCCCGCCGCCGCACACCGCTGACCCCGCAGGAACTGGCGGCGACCCCACTGATCCTGCGCGAGCGCGGCTCCGGCACCCGACAGGTCCTGGACGCGGCACTGGCCGCGCACGGCGGGCCGGCGCAGACGCTGCTGGAACTCTCCTCGACGACAGCGGTGAAGGGCGCGGCGGAGAGCGGTGCGGGACCGTGCGTCCTGAGCGAACTGGCGCTGGGGGAGGAGCTGTCCTCGCGGCGACTGGTGAAGATCCCGGTGGCAGGGGTACGGCTCCGACGCCAGCTGAGGGCGGTCTGGCCTTCGGGGCACCGTCCCACGGGCCCGGCTCGCGACCTGCTCGCGCTGACGGCGCGCGAGGCGTAGTGCAGCAGCGGGAGGGGACCGGGGCGTCCGGTTGCCGCCCCGCCCCCGAACACCGGACGGGCTTCCCGCGCGTCCGGCGCGGGACCGGCTGATGTACGGACGGCCTGATGCTCGGTTGGCCCGGCCCCGGCCCCGGGTCAGGATGCACAGATGAACGTGCTGATGCCGGACCCGCCCGGCCTGCCGACCGTGCGGGCGTTCCGGGCGGCGCAGGGGGCTGCGGTGCTGGGGTGGCTGCGTGGCCGGTTCGGGCGGCGCACGCCGTAGCCCGCCGACCGGCGCGGTGGTCAGTCCAGCTTCGACGCCGCCACCAGTGCCCGCATCACCCGCAGGTCGTCCCCCATCTCCGGATGCCACTGCACCCCCAGCGCCCACCGGGCCCCCGGCAGCTCGACTGCCTCGACCGTGCCGTCCGCAGCATGGGCGGACGCGACCAGGTCCGGGGCGAGCACGTCCACGGCCTGGTGGTGGTAGGTCGGTACGAGGGACTCCTCGGGCACGATCGACGCGTAGCGCGTCCCCGGGACCGGCGTCACGAGGTGCTCGCCGAAGGCCCCGGCCGCGCCCAGCGGGTTGGTGTGCCCGTCCAGGTGCTGGACGAGGGTGCCGCCGAACGCCACATTCATCAGCTGCATGCCGCGGCAGATGCCGAGCAACGGCGTGCCGGACTCCAGCGCTGCACCGATCAGGGCCAGCTCCCACGCGTCGCGTTCCCGGGCCGGCGGACCGGTCCTGGCATCGCGCTCCGCGCCGTAGCGCACGGGTTCGACATCGGCACCGCCCGCGACGACGAGACCGTCCAGCCGGGCCACGGCGGCCGCCGCCCGCGCCGGGTCGTCCGGCGACAGCAGGGCGGCGAGGCCGCCGGAGCGCTGGACCAGCCGCGGATAGGCGGACGGGAGCAGGGCGGCGGGGAGCTCCCAGACACCCCAGCGGGCGACGGGCTCCAAGTAGGTGGTGACGCCGATGAGCGGTACGGACATGGCGGGGCCCTCCGGTCGGCCGCCTGCGGGCGGACCCGGTTCAATGGTGCTGATGAATACCTTTGCGTTCCGGTGGGCTGCCGCGCAAGCGGTCAGGCCAGGAATCCGCGCAGCAGCGCCGCTGTGCCCGCGCAGTGTTCGCGCATCAGGGCGCGCGCCGCTTCGGCGTCCCCGTCGAGCACCGCTTCGACGAGCGCGGTGTGCTGATGCTGGGAGTGCTCCAGGTTCCGCACGAGCAGCGGTATGCAGTCCAACAGGTCGTTCACCTTGGCCCTGACGGCCGCGTACTGCGCGGCCAGCGTGGCGGATCCGGACAGTTCCGCGAGGGTCAGGTGCAGGAGCGTGTCGCGCCTGCGGTAGTCGGGCAGAGGGGCATCGTGTGTCGCAGCCAGAGCCGTACGCAGCCGTTCCGCGCCCTCGTCCGTCAGCCCGTGCGTGGCGCACAGCTCGGCCGCCCCGGTCTCCAGCACCTCGCGGAAGCGCAGGACGTCCTCGACGTCGACGGCCGCCACCCGGCGGCGCAGCTCGTCCTCGCCGGGGCTGCCGGTGCGCGGGAGCACGAACGTACCGCCGTACCTCCCCCGTCTGCTCTCCACCAGCCCCTGATCCTGCAACACCTTCAGGACCTCCCGCAGAGTGACGCGGCTGATCCCGAGCCGCTCGGCGAGCTCGCGCTCCGCGGGCAGCCGCTCGCCGCCCGGCACCAGACCGAGCTTGACCACCTGCAGGATCTGTTCGAGTGCTTCCTCGAAGCCGTTGCCCGCCCGCACGGGCCGCAGGACAGGCCGCAGCGCCGGCTGCAGTCCCTCGATGGGCTCGCTTCCCTCCGCCACGTCCCCGCGTCCCTTCCCAACAATGGTTCTCAGCCCTACCTTAGACGGACCGGCACATGGGAGGCGGCGTTGCGGGGCTGGGTGCGCACATCTGCGGCGTTGTCGTCGGTCGACAACTCCCCCATAGCCCTGAAGGCATGGGGGGACCCCCTTCGCGTTGCCTCCCTCCTCCGCCTTGCGGCTGCACGCACCCAGCCCCGCTCCTTCTCCCACCCCCCTGTGCCGGTCGGTCTCATGACTTCCGGCTGACCGAAGGAGGATCTTCCCGTGGCAGACCGCACACCCCCGCTCGCGGTCGAGGAGCTACGGCTTCTCGTCGAGAGCGGTGAGATCGACACCGTCGTCCTCGCCTTCCCCGACATGCAGGGACGGCTGCAGGGCAAGCGGTTCGCCGCCGCGTTCTTCCTGGAAGAGGTCATGGAGCACGGCACCGAGGGCTGCAACTACCTGCTGGCCGTCGACACCGACATGAACACCGTCGACGGCTTCGCGATGTCCTCCTGGGAGCGCGGATACGGCGACTTCGCCATGCGCGCCGACCTCACGACCCTGCGCCGGGTCCCCTGGAACGACGGCACGGCCATGGTCATCGCCGACCTCGCGTGGGAGGACGGCTCGCCCGTCGTCGCCGCACCCCGCCAGATCCTCCGCCGTCAGCTGCAGCGCCTCGCCGAGCACGGTCTCACCGCCCATGCGGGCACCGAGCTCGAATTCATCGTCTTCAAGGACACCTACGAACAGGCCTGGAACCGCAACTACCGCGATCTGACCCCCGCCAACCAGTACAACGTCGACTACTCGGTCCTCGGCACCGGCCGCATCGAGCCCCTGCTGCGCCGCATCCGCAACGAGATGGCGGCCGCGGGCCTGACCGTCGAGTCCGCCAAGGGCGAGTGCAACCCCGGCCAGCACGAGATCGTCTTCCGGTACGACGAGGCCCTGGTCACCTGCGACCAGCACGCCGTCTACAAGACCGGCGCCAAGGAGATCGCCGCCCAGGAGGGTGTCGCGCTCACCTTCATGGCCAAGTTCAACGAGCGCGAGGGCAACTCCTGCCATATCCATCTCTCGCTCCAGGACACCGACGGGCACAACGTCATGGCGGGCGAGGACGGTGGCATGTCCCCGATGATGCGTCACTTCCTCGCCGGACAGCTCGCCGCTCTGCGCGAGTTCGCCCTCCTCTACGCGCCGAACATCAACTCGTACAAACGCTTCCAGCCCGGCTCGTTCGCCCCGACAGCCGTCGCCTGGGGTCACGACAACCGGACCTGTGCCTTTCGTGTCGTCGGCCACGGCCGTGCGATGCGGTTCGAGAACCGGCTGCCCGGCGGCGACGTCAACCCGTACCTCGCCGTCGCCGGACTGATTGCCGCCGGTCTCCATGGCATCGAGCGGAAGCTCGAACTTCCCGACCCCTGTGAGGGCAACGCCTACACCGCCGGGTACGACCACGTCCCCACCACGCTCCGCGAAGCCGCCGAACTCTGGGAGCGGAGCGAGGTGGCGAAAGCGGCCTTCGGGGAGGAGGTCGTCGCGCACTACCGCAACATGGCGCGCGTCGAACTCGACGCCTTCGACGCCGCAGTGACCGACTGGGAGCTCCGCCGCTCCTTCGAACGTCTGTGAGGCACGACGTGACCACCGAGATCACCAAGACCGCCGAGATCACCGAGCACCTGGTTATCGACCCCGCGACCGAGGAAGTCGTGGCGACCGTCCCGGCCACCACCGCCGCCGAGGTCGACGCGGCCGTCGTACGGGCAGCCGCCGCGCAGCTCACCTGGGCGGCGCTGGCCCCGGCCGACCGCGCCCGGCTGCTGCGCCGCTTCGCCGTCGTCGTCGACGAACACCGCGAGGAACTGGCCCGGCTGGAGGTCCGCGAGGCCGGTCACACCCTCGCCAACGCCCGCTGGGAGGCCGGCAACGTCCGCGATCTGCTCGACTTCGCCGCCGGGGGAGTGGAGCGGCTGAGCGGCCGGCAGATCCCGGTCCCCGGCGGCATCGACCTCACTCTGCTCGAACCTCTCGGTGTCGTCGGCGTGATCGCCCCGTGGAACTTCCCCATGCCGATCGCCGCCTGGGGCACCGCCCCCGCGCTCGCCGCGGGCAACGCCGTCATCCTCAAACCCGCCGAGACCACCCCGCTCACCGCGCTGCGGCTCGCCCGGCTGGCCGTGGAAGCGGGCCTTCCCGAGCACCTCTTCCAGGTGCTGCCCGGCGCGGGCGACGTGGCGGGCAACGCCCTCGTCGAGCACCCCGGCGCCGCCAAGATCGTCTTCACCGGCTCCACTCGCGTCGGCAAACAGATCATGGCCAGGTGCGCCGCGCGCGTGAAGCGGCTGACCCTCGAACTCGGCGGCAAGAGCCCCAACATCGTCTTCGCCGACGCCGACATCGAGGCCGCCGCGGCAGCCGCCCCCATGGCGTTCCTCGACAACGCGGGCCAGGACTGCTGCGCCCGCACCCGTATTCTCGTCGAACGCTCCGTCCACGACCGCTTCCTCGGACTCCTCGCCCCCGCTGTCGCCTCGGTCGTCGTCGGCGACCCGTCCGACGAGAAGACCCGGATGGGCCCGCTGATCTCCCGGACCCAGCTGGAACGCGTACGGTCGTACGTCCCCGAAGGCGCGGGCGCGATCCGCGGCAGCGCCCCCGATGGCCCCGGCTTCTGGTTCCCGCCCACCGTGCTGACCGACGCCGAACCGGACTCCCCGGTGGCCACCGACGAGATCTTCGGACCGGTCGCGGTCGTCCTGCCCTTCGAGGACGAAGCGGACGCCGTACGACTCGCGAACGCCACCGAGTACGGCCTCGCCGGCTCGCTCTGGACCCGTGACGTCGGCCGCGCGCTGCGCGTCTCCCAGGCGGTCCGGGCCGGGAACCTGTCCGTCAACTCCCACTCCAGCGTCCGCTACTGGACCCCGTTCGGCGGCTACAAGCAGTCCGGTCTCGGCCGGGAACTGGGCCCGGACGCCCTCACCGCCTTCGCCGAAACCAAGAACGTCTTCATCAGCACGGAGGCCTGAACCGGCATGACCACAGACACCGAGAACATCTGCCGCCGCCTGGTCGGCCGCACCGCCGTCATCACCGGCGCCGGCAGCGGCATCGGCCTCGCCACCGCCCGCCGCCTGGCGTCCGAGGGCGCCCACGTCGTCTGCGCGGACATCGACGAGAACGCGGGCAAGGCCGCGGCCGACGAGGTGGGCGGGCTCTTCGTACGCACCGATGTCACCGACCCCGAACAGGTCGAGGCGCTCTTCAAAGCCGCCTACGACACCTACGGTTCCGTCGACATCGCCTTCAACAATGCGGGCATCTCGCCGCCCGACGACGACTCCATCCTCACCACCGGGCTCGAGGCATGGAAGCGCGTCCAGGACGTCAACCTCACCTCCGTCTACCTCTGTTGCAAGGCGGCCCTGCCCTACATGCGACGGCAGGGCCGCGGTTCGATCATCAACACCGCGTCCTTCGTGGCGATCATGGGGGCGGCCACCAGCCAGATCTCGTACACCGCGTCCAAGGGCGGCGTCCTCGCCATGTCCCGCGAGCTCGGTGTGCAGTTCGCCCGCGAAGGCATCCGGGTCAACGCACTCTGCCCCGGGCCGGTCAACACCCCGCTGCTCCAGGAGCTGTTCGCCAAGGACCCGGAGCGCGCGGCCCGCCGGCTGGTGCATATCCCGATCGGCCGGTTCGCCGAGGCGACGGAGATCGCCGCCGCGGTCGCGTTCCTCGCCAGCGACGACTCCTCGTTCGTCAACGCCACCGACTTCCTCGTCGACGGCGGAATCTCCGGCGCGTACGTCACGCCCGTCTGATCCCGTCCGCGCCCGTGCGGGACGACGCTCCGGGCAGGCGCCCGCGTACGCCTCAAGCAGTCTGCCCGGAGCCTTCTCGCCTCGGCCGACAGGTCAGAGGAACGTCTGCCCCTCGCCCCGGTACGTCGGCACCGTCGCCGTCACCCGGTCGCCCTCGATCAGCTGCAGCTCGTCGAAACGCTCGCACAGCTCACCGGCCTTCGCGTGCCGGAACCACACCTTGTCGCCGATCAGCAGATCGTCGGCCGGGGCGCCGAGCAGCGGCGTCTGGACCTCACCCGGACCCTCCTGCGGGTCGTAGCGCAGCCCCTCCGGCAGATACGGGACAGGCAGCCGGTCCGCACCTGCGGCCCCCGATGCCGGGTAGCCGCCGCCGAGTACCGTCACCACGCCCACGCCGGGCCGCCGCACCACGGGCTGTGCGAACAGCGCCGCCGGGCGGGCGGTGAACGACGTGTAGTTGTCGAACAACCGCGGCACGTAGAGCCCCGACCCGGCCGCGATCTCGGTCACCGCGGACTCCGCCGCCGTGTGCTGCACGCTGCCCGTACCGCCGCCGTTCACGAACTCCAGGTCCGGCGCCACCGTGCGGACCGCCCGGACCGCCTCCGCCCGGCGGGCTGCCAGCTCCTTGCGGGACGCCGCCTGCATCAGCCGGATCGCCCGGGACCGCAACGGCCGGCCCTCGACCGCGTCCCCGACCCCGGCGATGTGCCCCTCGTACGCCATCAGACCGACCAGCCGGAAACCGGGCCTGCGCGCCACCGAGCGCGCCAGCTCCGCCAGCTGGGCGGGGGACCGCAACGGCGAACGCCGCGCCCCGATCCTGACCCGGCCGCCGAGCAGCTGCAGCGAGGTGTCCAGCTCCAGACAGACCCGGATCTCCTCCTGGCCACCGGCCCGTGCCGCATCGATCAGTTCCAGCTGTGCGTGGTCGTCCACCATCACCGTCACCGCGGCGGCGAGCTTCGGGTCGGCGGCCAGCTCGGCGAAGGCGGACCGGTCGGCCGACGGGTAGGCCAGCAGGACGTCGTCGAACCCGGCCCGGGCCAGCCACAGAGACTCGGCCAGTGTGAACGACATGATCCCGGCGAAGCCCGGCCGTGCGAGCACCCGCTCCAGCAGGGTCCGGCAGCGCACCGACTTGCTCGCGACCCGGATCGGCTTGCCCGCTGCCCGGCGGACGAGATCGTCGGCGTTCGCGTCGAAGGCGTCCAGATCGACGACGGCGATCGGGGCGTCGAGGTGGGCGGTGGCCCGGTCGTAGCGGGTCCGGTCAGCGGCGCGGACAGTCATGGCCGCAGCTTGCCAGACGCCACTACCGCTGGGTAGGGGGACGATCCGGGCAGATCTCAAGGGGCTGCGACGCCCCGCTCCCACCCGACCCCTCCCAGCCCGTAGAGTGACGGGCACGCGGTCACCAACGGGCCTGCCTGTGAAGGTGATCCGCGAGCGGTACCGAAGGTGGACCAGGGGGGCGGATGAGTACCGAGGCGCAGCGCGCTCCCGTGCCGCCCCGCCCGACGACGCCGCCCCGCCCGGCCGGACCCCCGGACGAGCCGGGCCGCCCGGCGGAGCCGTCGGCCCCGGCCCTGCCCACCGCGCCCCCGGACCGGGCGACCCCCGGCCCGAATCCGGCGCAGCACCCCGTTCCACCGCATAGCCAGAACCAGAGCCAGCACCAGCACCAGCACCAGAACGAGAACCGGACCGAGAGCCGGCCCCAGAACCCGGCTCCGGAGCAGAGGCCTGTGGAGACGACTACCCGGCTCCGCCCCGTGAGCCCGGTGGCCGCCCCCACCCCCGCCTCCGCGCCCCCTCCGCCCCGCCCCGAGGCGCCGCCCGCCGCCACCCGCCGTCGGCCGGTCGGTGGCATCGATCTCACACCGCGGCCCGGCGCGATACCGCCCCCGCCGTACCCGGGCGGCCACCATCCGTACCCACAAGGTCACCTTCCGTACCCCGCTCCCGAGTCGCCCGCCGAGATCACCACCCGGCTGCGCCCCGTTCCCGCTCGTCACCCGGCCAGGGCCGCGGCCGCTGCGGCCTGTGTGGTGCTCGGACTCGGGCTGATCGGCGGCGCGGTCACCGGGGCCTATCTCACCAGCGAGTCCTCTGCCGATCCCGCTGCCCGTGACCCCTACGTCACCGGCCGCACCGCCTGGCGTGACGTCCCGGTGGACACCCTTTTCCCGCGCACCCTCAAGGGCGAGGGCGCGGGTCCCGGCGGTGCGGACCGGGTCTGGACCCGGATCGGCGTCGCCCCGGACAGCGGCTGCACGCGCGCGCTCGACCCCCTGCTCCTCAAGGCACTCCGACCGGTCGGCTGCGAACGGCTGCTGCGAGCCACCTACGCCGACGCCACGTCCAGCAGCGTCACCACGGTCGGCATGGTCTTCACCGAGGGCGGAACGGACGGGATGAGGGCGCTGAGCACTCGCTTCGCCGACCAGCACCTCGACGTCCGCACCGACCTCATGCCCCGTACGTACGCAGTCAAGGGCACTGCTGCCGCCGGCTTCGGCGACGGACAGCGCGCCACCTGGACCATCCATGTGCTGACCGAAGTGCCGGTCGTCGTGTTCGCCGTCTCCGGCTTCGCCGACGGGCGTACGGTCACCCATCCGCAGCCCATCGCCAAGGCGCTGGCCGCGGACTCCACGGCGGACGTGGCACAAGCCGGGCTCGGTCATGAGGCCAAGGGCATCGCCGACCGGATCGAGCGCGGGCTGCGCCGGACCGTCACCGACCTCTCGGAGAAGCCGCGATGAGCAGCCGACGCCGTCACCGCCGCGCACTCGGCGCGGTCTGCGCCGCCACCGCGTTCGCGCTGCTGCCCGCCGTTCCCGCCCGCGCGGACACGATCCGGCCCCAGCAGTGGGGCCTCCAGGCGCTCCACACCGACCGGGCCTGGCAGACCACCAGGGGCAAGGGGATCACCGTCGCCGTCGTCGACACCGGGGTCGACGGCAGCCTCCCCGACTTGGCGGGCCAGGTGTTGCCCGGCAAGGACATGATCGGATTCGGCGCGGGGCGCGGCGACCGTTCCTGGGCCCGGCACGGCACCGCGATGGCCGGCATCATCGCGGGCCACGGTCACGGCGTCGGCCGCGGCGACGGGGTGCTCGGCATCGCCCCCGAGGCGAAGATCCTTCCGGTCAGGGTGATCCTCGAAGCCTCCGACCCGTCCCGCGCCAAGGCCCGCGAGTCCCGCAGTACGGCCCTGGCCGACGGCATCCGCTGGGCCGCCGACCACGGCGCCGACGTCATCAACCTCTCCCTCGGCGACGACAGCGAGTCCGCGCACCCCGATGGCGGTGAGGACGCCGCCATCCAGTACGCGCTGAAGAAGGGCGCCGTCGTCGTCGCGTCGGCGGGCAACGGGGGCGAGAAAGGCGACCACATCTCGTATCCCGCCGCCTACCCCGGTGTGATCGCGGTCGCCGCCGTCGACCGGTACGGCACGCACGCGGCGTTCTCCACCCGTCGCTGGTACGCCACCGTCAGCGCCCCAGGCGTCGACATCGTCGTCCCGTCCCCCGACCGTCACTACTACATCGAGTGGGGAACCTCGGCCGCCTCGGCGTTCGTCTCCGGCGCGGTCGCGCTGGTCCGGGCCGCCCACCCGGGGCTGTCGCCCGCCCAGGTCAAGAAGCTCCTCGTGGACACCGCGCGCGACTCACCCGAGGGCGGCCGCGACGACTCGCGGGGCTACGGCATCGTCGACCCCGCCGCCGCGATCAAGGCGGGCGGCACACTCAGCCCGGCCGGGATCAAAGCCGATTCGGCCGGGTCCGCCGACTCCGCGAAGGCCGGCTACAGCAGGCGGTACTTCGGCCCCGGCCCCACCTCGCGGCACAAGGGCGAAGCTCCCGTCGGCTGGCTCGCCCCGGTCGCGGGCGGCCTCGGAGCCGTACTGCTGGCGCTGGCCGTGCTGCTGTGGCGTGGCAGAAAGCCCTCCGTGCGCCGCTGAAGCAGAGCCGGGGCGCGCTCACCGCGCCTCGTCGAGGACCCTCACCGCGGCCTTCGCGACCGACTCCACCCGCTCGATGCCCGTCTCCTTCGTCGGCTGCCCGGCGGAGAGCACCGCCACCAGATACGTGTGCCCGTCGGCCTTCACCTGCCCGATGCTGTTGATGTCCCACAGCCCGGTGGCGCTCCGCGGCATCCAGCCGTTCTTCAGCGCCCAGTCGCTGCCCGCCGCCGACACCCCCCAGTGCTGGTCGGCCGCCACCTGGCGCATCAGCCCCTGCAGATACGTCCGGGAGGCTCCGGTCAGCTTCGAGTGCGTACCGAACACCGTCTGCAGCAGCTTCAGCTGATCCGCCGACGTCGTCTGCGTCAGTCCCCAGGCCTGGGCGGCGGTCGTACTCGTCAGGCCGAACCGCTCATTGGCTGCGTCGAGTCCGGCCGTCCCGCCGATCGTCCGCATCAGCGAGGTCGCGGCGTCGTTGTCGCTGTTCTCGATCATGGTGACGGCCCGGCTGTGTTCGTAGCCGGTGAGCTTCCGCTCGTCGTCCTGGGCCTGGAGCAGCAGTGCCGCGAGGATGTCGACCTTCACGATGCTCGCGGTGGCGTACATCCGCTTCCCGTACACCGCGCCGGCGCCGCTGCCGGTGTCCAGCACCGCGGCCGACATGGTGGAGTCACCGGTCAGCGGCGCCATCGCCGCTGCCAGCTCCGCGTCGAGATCCACCTGGGGCTCCTTGCTCGTCACCGCCGGGGCCGGCGGCGTCGGAGCCGGTGAGTCCGGGGCCGACGACGCGGGCGCCGTCGACGATACGGAGGCGACGGGGCGGGGCGCCGCATCCGAGGGCCGGCCCATCGGATACATGCCTCCCGCGGCCGAACCTGCCGGCAGGGCCACGGCCGTCATAGCGGGGGGCAGCACGGATGTACGTATTTTCGGTAACGGCAGGGGCATGGAGCGGACGCCAGGAAAAGGGCCTGGCAGCGGGCTGTGGCGCACCTGAGAACATCGTGAGAAATCGCACCGACTACGCTCGCCCTGTGGCGATGAAGAACATTCCGGACCCCGGTTACTCCGACGACGACGGCACGGCCGACCCCGCACTCACCGCGGCGCTCGCCGCCTGGGCCGAGGACCGGACGGCCGTCGGCCCGGTCCTCGAGGCGCTCAAGGGAACCAGGCTCCTGGTCCCCGTCGTCGCCGTCCTCGGAGAGGTGGAGGAGGTCGAGGAGGACAGTCGCGAAGCGCCTGGCAAGGGTGGTGGGCGACGGGTGGCTTTGCGCCGCGAGAAGACGAGCGACATGGCCGTCCCCACCCTCCAGGCCGGTGACCGTCGCGCACTGCCCGCTTTCACCTCCACCGCCTCGCTGGCCCGCTGGGACCCGAAGGCCCGCCCCGTCGCCGTACCCCTGCACCAGGCGCTGCAGGCGGCCGCACACGAGAAGGCGGACACGGTCGTGCTCGACCTCGCCGGTCCCGTGGCGTACGAACTGACCGGCTCCGCGCTGCTCGCCCTTGCCGAGGGCCGTACCAGCGCCGACCCGCTGGACGACCCGGCGGTCATCTCCGCGGTACGCGACGCGGTCGCCGCCGAGCCCGCCGTGCTCCGCGCCCACCTCGTCCCGGGACGGTCGGGCGGCACTCTCGCCCTGGTCGTGGCGCCCGAAGCGGCCCCCGCCGAGACGGCCCGCCGGGTTGCGGAATCGCTCGCCGCCGACGAGGTCCTGCGGGCACGCCTGGTGCGGGGCCTGGACCTCGCGCTGCTTCCGGCCGACACGGTCGCGCCCGGTGAGCCCCTCTTCACACGCTGATCACCCGGCCGGCCGACGCGCGCCGACAGCCGCCCCGGCGGTGCGGTCGCGGCTCCGGTGAACCAGCTGACCCACCCCGCCCCGGGGTGTGCGGAGTTCAGCAGGGCGTGACGCGGAGATGCAGTGAGCCCCTGCCCGGATGCGGGCAGGGGCTCACGGTCGTACGGAGGGGACGGGAGGGGCGGCGGCTCAGCCGAAGACGGGGCCCGTGTACTTCTCGCCGGGGCCCTGGCCCGGCTCGTCCGGTACCAGCGAAGCCTCGCGGAACGCCAGCTGCAGCGACTTCAGTCCGTCCCGCAGCGGCGCCGCGTGGAACGAGCTGATTTCCGTGGCGCTCGCATCCAGCAGGCCGGCCAGGGCGTGGACCAGCTTGCGGGCCTCGTCGAGGTCCTTGTGCTCGTCGCCGTCCTCGGTGAGGCCGAGCTTCACGGCGGCCGCGCTCATCAGGTTGACGGCGACCGTCACGATCACCTCGACCGCGGGGACCTCGGCGATGTCGCGGGTCATGTCGTCGAAGCCGGGGGTTTCACTGCTGGGGGTCGCGTCACTCATGCGCCATACGATAGGCGCACGCCGGCCCGGATCTTTCTGCGGGAGTGGACTGCGGCGGCCGGTTAGCGCCCGCCTTGGCGAGCTGCTAACCTGGTGTAACGACCGGCTGGGCAACTATGAGCCCGGCCCGCAAGTGGAGGCTCCGATCTCCCACCTGACCATCCTCCGGGACGGCAGGTCACCGGTCAGGTGGCGCCCATCGTTCCGTACGGACGATGGAGCCGCCCGATAGCCCCGCGGTTGGCCGCGGCGGTGTTCCGGTTTTCCAGGAGCCCCGCCTGTGTCCCGTCCGGGGCATTTTTCATGCACTGGTGCGGTTGGTCTCACGAAACAGACGTTACGTGGCTGTCCGCCAGGCGGCCGCGTGGTGCTACCGAGGAGGATCCATCAGCGCCGAGCCCCGCATCAACGACCGGATTCGCGTTCCCGAGGTGCGACTTGTCGGTCCCAGCGGCGAGCAGGTCGGGATTGTTCCGCTTGCCAAGGCCCTGGAACTCGCACAGGAGTACGACCTCGACCTGGTCGAGGTGGCGGCGACCGCCCGTCCGCCCGTGTGCAAGCTCATGGACTACGGGAAGTTCAAGTACGAGTCGGCCATGAAGGCCCGTGAGGCGCGCAAGAACCAGGCGCACACGGTCATCAAGGAGATGAAGCTCCGGCCGAAGATCGACCCGCACGACTATGACACCAAGAAGGGTCACGTCGTCCGGTTCCTCAAGCAGGGCGACAAGGTCAAGATCACGATCATGTTCCGTGGTCGTGAGCAGTCCCGCCCTGAGCTGGGCTTCCGTCTGCTCCAGCGTCTCGCTTCGGACGTCGAGGAACTCGGCTTCATCGAGTCGAACCCGAAGCAGGACGGCCGGAACATGATCATGGTTCTGGGCCCGCACAAGAAGAAGACCGAAGCCATGGCCGAGGCCCGTGAGGCCCAGGCCGCCCGCAAGGCGGGGCGTCAGGGTTCCACCCCGGACGCCGAGGCTGCTGCGGGAGAGGCTGCCCAGGCTCCGGCCGAGGCGCAGCCCGAGACACCTTCCGAGGCGTGACCTCAGGGGGCGCCATCCAGGCGGCCCCGGGTCCCCTCGGGATCCCCACCAAGATCTGACGCCCCTGCTGTCCGGTGCCTGCACCGCGAGGGGCGCCACTTACGAGGAGAGAACGGCGCGATGCCGAAGAACAAGACGCACAGCGGTGCCAGCAAGCGATTCAAGATCACCGGCTCCGGCAAGGTGCTCCGCGAGAAGGCCGGCAAGCGCCACCTGCTCGAGCACAAGTCGTCCAAGAAGACCCGCTCGCTGACCGGCACGGTCGTCGTGGCTCCGGCCGACGCCAAGAAGATCAAGAAGCTTCTCGGCAAGTGAGGTTCGGCCCCCGGTGAATCCGGGGGCGCGACCTCGATCACACCGGGACCAATTCGTTTCCGGGCCGTGTGAGTCCAACCACGGCCCCGCTACAAGGAGTTAACAAGTGGCACGCGTCAAGCGGGCAGTCAACGCCCACAAGAAGCGCCGGGCAATCCTCGAGGCCGCCAGCGGTTACCGCGGTCAGCGCTCGCGCCTGTACCGCAAGGCCAAGGAGCAGGTCACCCACTCCCTGGTCTACAACTACAACGACCGCAAGAAGCGCAAGGGCGACTTCCGTCAGCTGTGGATCCAGCGCATCAACGCCGCTGCCCGCCAGAACGGCATGACGTACAACCGCCTCATCCAGGGTCTGAAGGCCGCCAACATCGAGGTGGACCGCAAGATCCTGGCCGAGCTCGCGGTCAACGACGCCAACGCGTTCGCCGCTCTCGTCGAGGTTGCCCAGAAGGCCCTCCCGAGCGACGTCAACGCCCCGAAGGCCGCCTGATCCAGGGCACACTTCTTGGCTTTTGAGCCGGACCCGCAGGCGCTCGTCGTCTGCGGGTCCGGTGCGTTGCACCCCTTGTTCCGTACCTCCGCACGCAGAGAGGCCCGCTGCCGACCATGGCCACCCCCGAACTGATCTCCCCGCGGTCGCCGCGCGTCGCCGCCGCCCGGCGCCTCGCCCGCCGCAATTTCCGGGGCAAGGAGCGACGGTTCATTGCCGAGGGGCCGCAGGCCGTGCGCGAGGCCGCCGGACACCGCGGCAGTGACGGTGAGCCGACCCTGCTTGAGCTCTTCGCCACCGTCGAGGCGGCCGAGCGGTACGCCGACATCATCGACGCCGCGCACGCGGCCGGCGCCCGGGTGCACCTCGCGGACGGCGACACGCTCGCCGATGTGTCGCAGACCGTCACCCCGCAGGGACTCATCGGCGTCTGCCGGTTCCTCGACTCGCCGTTCGAGTCCGTCCTCGCCGCGAAGCCCACCCTGGTCGCCGTCCTCGCGCACGTACGCGACCCCGGGAACGCCGGTACGGTGCTGCGCTGCGCCGACGCCGCGGGTGCCGACGCCGTCGTCCTCACCGACGCCTCCGTCGACCTGTACAACCCCAAGTCCGTGCGTGCCTCGGTCGGCTCGCTCTTCCATCTGCCGGTCGTCGTGGGCGTACCGGTCGAGCGGGCCGTCCAGGGGCTGCGGGACGCGGGCGTACGGATCCTCGCCGCCGACGGCGCGGGCGACGACGACCTGGACGACGAACTCGACGCGGGCACCATGGGCGGTCCCACCGCCTGGGTCTTCGGCAACGAGGCGTGGGGGCTGCCCGAGGAGACCCGGGCGCTGGCCGATGCCGTCGTTCGGGTGCCGATCCACGGCAAGGCGGAGAGCCTCAACCTGGCCACCGCGGCGGCGGTCTGCCTGTACGCCTCGGCCCGCGCCCAGCGCCCCCGCCGTACCGCCGGCTGACCGGCCCCGTACCCCGCCGACCGGCGTACCTCAGCAGTGCGCCCCACAGGGTGTCGCTCCGTCACCGACGACTAGTAGGGTGACGAACTCGGGGGCCCACTGCACCGGTTCGAGAGGTGGGGTACGGGAATATGTCTGTCGGCATGAGCAGGCCGCGCGAGACACACGCGGCCGACGTGCGCGCCGACCGGGGTCCGGACGGTGAGAGCACCCCGGCCGACGGCGAGAGCACCGGCCCCGTGGAGGGCACCGTCGCATCCGGCATCGACCCGGACGACCTTCCCGACGGACTCGTCATCGCAGACAGCACGGGCCGGGTCATCTGCTTCAACGCGGCGGCCGTCCGGATCACCGCCGTACCCGGGGCCGCCGCGCTCGGCCGCCCGCTGGAGCACGTACTGCCGCTGGAGGACCTCAAGGGCCGACGGTGGTGGGCCCTGACCGATCCGTACGGCGGCCTCGCCACCCGGGTCGGCCAGCCCGAGCGGAACCTGCTGCTCCCGGGCGGCCGCGAGGTCCTGGTCGCCGCCCGGTACGTCCGTGAGTACCCGACCGGTCCGGTACGCCGGCTGGTGATCAGCCTGCGCGGCACCGAGGCCCGTCGCCGCACCGAGCGCAGCCACGCCGAACTGATCGCGACCGTCGCCCACGAGCTGCGCTCCCCGCTGACCTCCGTCAAGGGCTTCACCGCGACGCTGCTGGCCAAGTGGGAACGGTTCACCGACGACCAGAAGCGCCTGATGCTGGAGACCGTCGACGCCGACGCCAACCGCGTCACCCGGCTCATCGCCGAGCTGCTCGACATCTCCCGGATCGACTCAGGCCGGCTGGAGCTGCGCCGCCAGCCGGTCGACCTCTCCGCCGCCGTGGAACGCCACGTCCAGGCCCTCACCGCGAACGGCCAGGCGCCCGACCGCTTCCTCGTCCGCACCCGGCAGCCGCTGCCCGCGGTGTGGGCCGACCCGGACAAGGTCGACCAGGTTCTCGGCAACCTGCTGGAAAACGCGGTGCGCCACGGCGAGGGAACCGTCACCATTGACGTCGCACCCGCACCCGCGAAGAGCGACGAGAAGGGAACAGCCGTCACCGTGAGCGACGAAGGCCCCGGCATTCCCGAGGAGTCGATGGGCCGCGTCTTCACCCGCTTCTGGCGGGGGAGCAAGCGCGGCGGTACGGGGCTGGGCCTCTACATCGTCAAGGGCATCGTCGAGGCGCACGGCGGCACGATCACGGTCGGCCGCGGCCCCGGCGGCGGCGCGGAATTCCGATTTATTCTGCCCGTGGGGGCTCCGGCCTATCTGAAATAGGGAGCGTCCGCGAGGCAATCCGGCAGGGCGGCAGCGGGCGGCGGGAGAGCCTGAGCAGCCCGCGGGCTTTCTCCACCCCTCGTGGCCTTTAGACTCGACCTTTGGCACCTTTGCGTCCTCCAGTCGTCGAGCGGGGCCGCGCCACCAGCCAATCGGAAGCACGGGAAGAGATGTCGGCACCGAACAAGTCGTACGACCCAGTCGAGGTCGAGGCACTGAAACCGGAAGAGATCGAGCGCATGCGGGACGAGGCGTTCGCCGCCTTCGCCGCCGCGGGCGACCTCGACGCGCTCGCCCAGGCGAAGACCGCGCACACCGGTGGTACCTCGCCCCTGTCCCTCGCCAACCGGGAGATCGGCGCACTGCCGCCGCAGGCCAAGGCCGAGGCGGGCAAGCGTGTGGGCCAGGCCCGCGGCGCCGTGAGCAAGGCCCTCGCCGCCCGTCAGGCGGAGCTGGAGGCCGAGCGGGACGCCCGTGTGCTGGTCGAGGAGGCGGTGGACGTCACGCTGCCGTACGACCGCACCCCGGCCGGCGCCCGCCACCCCCTCACGACCATCATGGAGCGCGTCGCGGACGTCTTCGTGGCCATGGGCTACGAGATCGCGGAGGGCCCCGAGGTCGAGGCGGAGTGGTTCAACTTCGACGCGCTGAACTTCGTGCCCGACCACCCGGCCCGGCAGATGCAGGACACCTTCTTCGTCCAGGGCACCACGCCCGACGGGAAGCCGACCACGGGCGACGAGTCCGGCATCGTGCTCCGAACGCACACCTCGCCGGTCCAGGCCCGCACCCTGCTCGACCGCGAGCCGCCCGTCTACGTCGTCTGCCCCGGGCGGGTCTACCGCACCGACGAGCTCGACGCGACTCACACCCCGGTCTTCCACCAGATCGAGCTGCTCGCCGTCGACGAGGGCCTCACCATGGCGGACCTCAAGGGCACCCTCGACCACATGGTCCAGGCACTCTTCGGCCCGGAGATGAAGACCAGGCTGCGGCCGAACTTCTTCCCGTTCACCGAGCCGTCCGCCGAGATGGACATGGTCTGCTACGTCTGCCGCGGCACGTCCGTCGGCAACCCGGACCGCCCCTGCCGCACCTGTGGCAGCGAGGGCTGGATCGAGCTCGGCGGCTGCGGCATGGTCAACCCCAAGGTGCTCATCGCCTGCGGCGTCGACCCCCAGAAGTACAGCGGATTCGCCTTCGGGTTCGGCATCGAACGGATGCTGATGTTCCGCCACAACGTCGAAGACATGCGAGACATGGTCGAGGGTGACGTCCGGTTCACCCGGCCGTTCGGGATGGAGATCTGATGCGTGTCCCGCTTTCCTGGCTGCGGGAGTACGTCGACCTGCCGGCGACGGAGACCGGCCGTGACGTACAGGCCAAGCTTGTCGCCGTGGGTCTGGAGGTCGAGACCGTCGAGCACATCGGCGCCGGCCTCAAGGGCCCCCTGGTCGTCGGACAGGTACTGACCATCGAGGAGCTGGAGGGCTTCAAGAAGCCCATCCGCTTCTGCACCGTCGACGTCGGCTCCGCCAACGGCACCGGTGAGCCGCAGGAGATCGTCTGCGGAGCCCGTAACTTCGCCGTGGGCGACAAGGTCGTCGTGGTCCTCCCCGGCGCCGTGCTGCCCGGCGACTTCGCGATCGCCGCGCGCAAGACGTACGGCCGGACCTCGCACGGCATGATCTGCTCCACCGATGAGCTCGGCATGGGCGACGACGGCACGCACGGCATCATCGTGCTGTCGCCGGAGCACGAGGTCGGCACGGATGCGATCGAGCTGCTCCAGCTCGTGGACGAGGTGCTGGACATCGCCGTCACCCCTGACCGCGGCTACTGCCTCTCGATGCGCGGTGTCGCCCGTGAGACCGCCATCGCGTACGGGCTGCCGCTGCGCGACCCGGCTCTCCTCGACGTGCCCGCGCCGAACGCGTTCGGCTACCCGGTGAAGGTGGCCGACCCGTTCGGCTGTGACCGGTTCACCGCGCGCACCGTCGTCGGCCTGGATCCCGAGGCGCGTTCCCCGATCTGGATGCAGCGCCGGCTGCAGAAGGCCGGGATGCGTCCGATCTCGCTCACCGTCGACATCACCAACTACGTGATGCTGGAGCTCGGCCAGCCGCTGCACGCCTACGACCGCACCCGTATCGACGGGCCGATCGGGGTGCGCCGCGCCCAGCAGGGCGAGAAGCTCACCACGCTCGACGGCACGGTCCGCGTCCTGGACGCCGAGGACCTGGTCATCACCGACAACCGCGGGCCGATCGGTCTCGCGGGGGTCATGGGCGGCGCCAACACCGAGATCGCCGACGCCCGGAGCGGTGAGAACACCAGCACCGAGGTCGTCATCGAGGCCGCGCACTTCGACGCGATCTCGATCGCCCGGACCGCACGCCGCCACAGGCTGTCTTCCGAGGCGTCCAAGCGCTTCGAGCGCGGCGCCGACCCGCAGGCCGCGGCCGCTGCCGCGCAGCGTACCGTCGACCTGCTGGTGCTGCTCGCGGGCGGCACCGCCGAGGCCGGCGTCACCGAGGTCACCGCTCCGTCCGCGCCCCGCACCATCGTGATGCCCGCGGACCACCCCGACCGGGTGGCCGGTGTCGTGTACGGTCGCGAGACCGTCGTACGCCGCCTCCAGCAGGTCGGCTGCGACGTCTCCGGGCAGGACGAGCTCCTCGTCACCGTGCCGTCCTGGCGGCCCGACCTGAGCGAGCCGAACGACCTCGCCGAAGAGGTCATCCGGCTGGAGGGCTACGAGAACCTCCCGTCGACACTGCCGACGCCGCCGTCCGGGCGCGGGCTCACCGACCGCCAGCGGCTGCACCGCAGGGTCGGCCGGGCGCTCGCCGGAGCCGGCTATGTCGAGGCGCTGAACTACCCGTTCATCGGCGACGCGGTGCTGGACCAGCTCGGGTTCGACGCCGACGACGCCCGCCGCCGTACGGTCAAGCTCGTCAACCCGCTCTCCGACGAGGAGCCCGCGCTGCGCACCACGCTGCTGCCGGGCCTCCTCGGCGCACTGCGGCGCAACGACGGCCGAGGCAGCCACGACCTGGCTCTCTTCGAGACGGGGCTGGTCTTCCGGCCGACCGGCGAGGAGACCGCGGCCGTACGGCTGCCCGTCGACCGCCGTCCCGGCGACGAGCAGATCGCCGGGCTGAACGCGGCGCTGCCGCATCAGCCGCGCCGCGCCGCCGTCGTCCTCGCAGGCGCCCGCGAGCAGGCCGGCTGGTGGGGCAAGGGCCGCCCGGTGGACTGGGCGGACTCCATCGAGGCCGCTCGTGCCGTCGCCCGCGAGGCGGGGGTCGAGCTCATCGTCCGGAACGACCAGCACGCGCCGTGGCACCCCGGCCGCTGCGCCGCGCTGTTCGTCACGGCGAACGACGCGGAGGTCCTCGTCGGGCACGCCGGTGAGCTGCACCCGGGCGTCATCAAGGAGCTCCACCTGCCGGAGCGGACCTGCGCCATGGAGATCGACCTCGACCTCCTGGAGCAGGCCGTCGACGGCGCGCTCCAGGCGCCGCGGATCTCCACCTTCCCGGTGGCGACCCAGGACGTCGCGCTGATCGTCGCGCAGGACGTGCCGGCCGCCGACGTGGAGCAGGCGCTGCGGGAGGGCGCGGGTGAGCTCCTCGAGTCGCTGCGGCTGTTCGACGTGTTCACCGGCGAGCAGATCGGCGAGGGCAGGAAGTCCCTGGCGTACGCGCTGCGATTCCGCGCGCCGGACCGCACCCTGACCGTCGACGAGGCCACGGCCGCCCGCGACGCGGCGGTCGCGCTGGCCGCGGAGCGGACGGGCGCGGTGCTGCGCGGCGCGTAGCCCGCCGACGGCGACCGGCCATCGGGGCCGAACCGGCCGCAGAAGGTGAGGAGGGGGCGTATCCGGCTACCGGATACGCCCCCTCCTGCTGTGCTCGCCGAACGGCGGGGGACCGCACGCGGGCCCCGGCCCGGCCCGGGGGAACCCGGTTCCGGGCCGGTCCCGCAGCCACCCTCCGATCAGTGGGCAGTGGGTCGTGCGATCCTGCGTCGTCCGCGCTGCCACGGAGTGTCGGGCAGGTCGGCAGAGCGAACGACGCGGGTGCGGGCCGTCGACTGTACGAGGGGGAGCAGACGACCCGGCCGCCTCTTGCGAGGCGACTGATTCAACCGATTCGTACCCCGGCGCACCAGAGTGCGCGACGGGACGGTTCGGGCATTCCGTTCACACCCCGTGTGAAACGTGCTCCACTGGGGCGACAGGCCTTAGGAGGGGCAATGGAGCCCAACATCCTGCTCGAAGCCCTCATCGACGAGGCGGGCGTCTCCCGGGCAGGTCTTGCCGCGCACATCAATCAGGCCGGGCGTGCCCGCGGACTGTCCCTGCGGTACGAACACACGGCCGTGGCCCGCTGGTTGAAGGGCCAGCGGCCCCGCGGCCAGGCGCCCGACCTGATCTGCGAGGTGCTCGGCGACCGGCTGCACCGACCGGTCTCCCTCGGCGACATCGGCATGGCGACCCGCGGCGGCGGGGTCGCGGTCGTGCCGGGCTCGACGCTCACCGGCTTCGTGGAGCGGGCCACCACGTTGTGGCGCTCGGACGAACAGCAGCGCCCGCACGTCCTCGCCGCGGCCACGGTCACCGGTACGACAGCGGTGATGCCCGTGTGGGAGTGGGAGAACCCGCCCGAGGACGCCGACGTCTCCCGCACCGGTCCGACACACGTCGGCATGGCCGACATAGCGATGCTGCGTGCCGCCCGCACCCACTACGAACTGATGTACCGCAGGGCCGGCGGCATCGCGACGCGTTCCCGCATCGTCGGCTTCCTCAACACCGAGACCGCCCCGCTGCTGCGCGGTGGCTACAGCGACGCGACCGGCCGCCGCCTGCACCGGGCGACCGGCGGGCTGGTGGCCGTCGCGGGCATCTGCGCGTACGACTCCGACGCACACGGTCTCGCCCAGCGCTACTTCCACCAGGCGCTGCGGCTGGCCAAGGCGAGCGGGGACCGGGGGCTCGGCGGGTATGTGATCGCCCTCCTGGTCAACCAGTCGCTGTTCCTCGCCGACTACCGGCAGTCCGTCGCCTTCGCGGAGGCGGCGCTGCGGGCGGCGGGACGGCACATCACGCCGGCACTGGCGGCCGATCTGTACGCGATGCAGGCGAAGGCGTACGCACACCTCGGCGACGGCCGCAGCGCCCTGGAGTGCATCCGGCGGGCCGAGTCCGATGCCGAGCGCATTCGCCCCGCCCATGAACCCGACGAGACTGGGTACGTCGAACCGGGCCTGGTCAATGTGCAGGTGGCGGAGGCCCTGCTCAGCCTCGGCGATCTGCCGGGGGCTCGGGAGCACGCCGCGGCGGCGGTCAGTACCCCGGCGCACGACCGGGGCCGGGTGCACCGGCTGGCCATGCTGACCCATATCGAGTTGCGGCAGGGGGAGGCGGACCGGGCGGCGGGCACGGCCGCGGAGATGGCGGAACGGGCCCGGGGGATGGAGTCGCAGCGGCTGCGGGACCGGCTGCGGGCGGTGCGCGAGGACTTGGCCGGGAGCGGCTGCGCCGACGCGGAGGAGGCCGCCGAGCTGATCGACGGGGCGTTGCGCGTACCGCTGTGAAGGTAGGGGGGGACGCCGGGAACGTTCCCTTCCGGCGCTGCTCCTGCTGCCATGTTGCCACCAACCTGTCGGAAGGTGGCAGAACTATGCAGTGGACGAATCTGAACGAACAAACCGTGTATGAGAACCGCTGGTTCCGGGTCAATCTGGCGGATGTCGTTCTTCCCGACGGCCGTCACCTCGACCACTACCTCGTCCGGCTCCGGGCCGTCGCCGCGGCGACCGTCGTCAACGAGGCCAACGAGGTACTGCTGCTGTGGCGGCACCGGTTCATCACCGACAGCTGGGGCTGGGAGCTCGCCGCCGGTGTGGTCGAGGACGGCGAGGACATCGAGGCTGCGGCCGCCCGGGAGATGGAGGAGGAGACCGGCTGGCGCCCGGGCCCGCTGCGGCCGCTGCTGACCGTGGAGCCGTCGAACGGCCTCACCGACGCCCGGCACCACCTCTACTGGGCCGAGGAGGCGACCTGGACCGGCCACCCGCAGGACGATTTCGAGTCGTCGCGCCGCGAATGGATCCCGCTCAAGCTGGTGCCCGACATGATCGCCCGGGGCGAGATCCCGGCCGCCGGCATGGTGGCCGGGCTGCTGATGCTCCATCACTTACGGATCGGGTGAGGCATGCAGCACACGCGATCGGGGCCGGCCGGGACATCCCCGGCCGGCCCCGCCGGCGGTACGACGACCGGCAGGTCAGGAGTACGGGTAGAAGCCCGAGCCCGTCTTGCGGCCGAGCCGGCCCGCGTCGACCATGCGCTGGAGCAGCGGGGGAGCGGCGTACAGCGGTTCCTTGAACTCGGAGTACATCGAGTCGGCGACCGAGGCCACGGTGTCCAGGCCGATGAGGTCGGAGAGCTTCAGCGGGCCCATCGGGTGGGCGCAGCCGAGTTCCATGCCGTTGTCGATGTCCTCGCGGCTGGCGATACCCGACTCGAACATCCGGATCGCGGAGAGGAGATACGGGATCAGCAGAGCGTTGACGACGAAGCCGGAGCGGTCCTGGGCGCGGATCGGATGCTTGCCCAGCACGTCCTGCACCAGTGCCTCGGAGCGCCGGACCGTCTCGTCGGACGTGGTCAGCGCGGGGATCAGCTCGACGAGCTTCTGCACCGGGGCAGGGTTGAAGAAGTGGATGCCGATGACCTGGTCCGGGCGGGAGGTCGCCACGGCCAGCTTCACCAGCGGGATGGAGGAGGTGTTGGACGCGAGAATCGCGTCCTGCCGGGTCACCACCTGGTCGAGCACCTGGAAGATCTCGGTCTTGACCTGTTCGTTCTCCACGACGGCCTCGATCACGAGATCGCGGTCGGCGAACTCGCCGAGGTCGGTGGTGAAGCTGAGGCGGTTGAGTGTCTCGTCGCGCTCCTCCTCGGTGATCTTCCCGCGTTCGGCGGCCTTCGAGAGGGAGTTGTGGAGCCGGGTGCGACCGATCTCCAGCGCCTCGCCGGTGGTCTCGGCCACCATGACGTCGAGTCCGCTGCGGGCGCACACCTCCGCGATGCCTGCGCCCATTTGGCCACAGCCCACCACTCCGACGCGTGCAATGTCGGCCATAGAGTCCGTCACCTCGTGCCTTTCGCTGGTCTCCGTTCGGCGGGCTCCCGTCTGATTCCGGTCCCCGCCTCGACCCCCCGACGTTACTCCGCGGCCTATGGGTCATGACGGGCCGGGGCGGGCATGCTCTGCGTTACCCCCGATGCCGGGGTGACGGACGAGGACACAGAGACGGCAGGTGCAACGAAATGCGACAAATGGCCCGAAGGGGCTTTGTGGCGGGTGCGGCCGGGGTGGTCGCGGGGATGGTGACCTCGGCCGCGAGTGCGGCCGAGGCCGTCGCCGTACCGCGGGACGTGCCGGTTCTGTCCGGGGCGGGTGCAGTGCCCGGGCCGGGTGTGAGCCTCCCGCGCGTCGCCCGGCGTGAGATGCGCGGTATGTGGGTCGCCACCGTCGCCAACATCGACTGGCCCTCGGCGCCCGGTCTGACGGCGGCGGCGCAGCAGGCCGAGCTGATCGCGTACCTCGACGAGGCCGTCGCCCGGCGGCTGAACGCCGTCGTCCTGCAGGTCCGGCCGACCGCCGACGCCCTGTGGCCGTCCTCCTACGAACCGTGGGCCCAGTACCTCACCGGCGTCCAGGGGAAGAACCCCGGCTGGGACCCGCTGGGCACTGCCGTCCGCGAGGCGCACCGCCGCGGCCTGGAACTGCACGCCTGGTTCAACCCGTACCGGGTCGCCACCCACACGGACCCGTCCCGGCTGGTCCCCACCCACCCGGCGCGGCTGCACCCGGACTGGGTCCTGCCGTACGGCGGAAAGCTCTACTACAACCCCGGACTGCCCGAGGTGCGCCGCTTCGTCCAGGACGCCATGCTCGACGCGGTCCGCCGCTACGACATCGATGCCGTCCACTGGGACGACTACTTCTACCCGTACCCGGTCGCCGGACAGGTCTTCGCCGACGACGCCACCTACGCGCAGTACGGCGCGGGCTTCCCGGACAAGGCCGCCTGGCGCCGCGACAACACCGACAAGCTGGTCCGCGAGATGTCCGCGGGGATCAAGAAGATCAAGAAGCACGTCCGGTTCGGGATCAGTCCGTTCGGTGTCTGGCGCAACGCGGGCACCGACCCGCTCGGCTCGGACACCAGGGCAGGAGTGCAGACCTACGACGACCTGTATGCCGACACCCGAGGTTGGGTCAAGAAGGGCTGGATCGACTACATCTGTCCGCAGGTCTACTGGAACATCGGCTTCGCCGCCGCCGACTACGCCAAGCTGCTGCCCTGGTGGGACGCGGTGGTACGGGGCACGGGGGTCGACCTCTTCATCGGCGAGGCGCTCTACAAGGGCGGTGACCCCGCCCAGCCCGCCGCCTGGCAGGACCCGGCCGAGCTCTCGCGCCATATCGACCTCGCCGCGCGCTACGACCAGGTCCGGGGGCATGTCTACTTCTCGGGCAAGGACGTGGTCGCCGACCGGGCCGGCATGATGGCGCGCGTCGTGGGGGACCACTACCGCAACAGAGTGCGCCCTCCCCGCTGACCCGAGGGGTCTGAAACGGAGGGGGCGCACCGAGGGGTGGCGCGGTCGGGGCGGCCGTGTGCCCGGGGAACCTATGGGGTCTCCGGGCTCCGGTGCGGGACTCCGGTGTGCTGGACGATGGTGTCGGGACCTGGCGAAACCAGGTGTTCGTGTCCGTCCTCGGAGCGGACGCGGTACGGGGGAGCGCCCTTGTCCCCGAGCACTTCGAGGATCTCTGCGACCCGGTCGTGCTGCCCCACGGTCCTGCCGTGCGTCAGCAGCCGGTCGCCCGCGTGTGCCTCCATCTGGAGTGACCTCCTCACGGGTGACGGTCCATGTCGACAAGTCTATGACCGGATCCGCCCACGCACCGGGCGTACCAGTGGCTCTTTTCGGATCGGGCGGGAACCGGGCACGGCTGAGGCCACCGTGGCGGGTGCGTCCGGGCCGTCGTGGGCCACGCCGGAGACCCCCCGGCGCTGCGCCCCCGCCCGCTGGGTGGCCGCGATGCAGACGAGCACGGCCACCGCCGCCACCGGTGCGGCCGCCGAGGCCTTCTCGCCGAGGAGCAGGAACGACCACACCAGAGTCAGCAGCGGCTGTGCGAGCTGAAGCTGGCTCGCCCGGGGGACCCCGATCTCCGCCATGCCGCGGTACCAGACGTACAGGCCGACGAAAGTGGAACCCGCCGCCACCCAGACCAGGCCGATGGCCCCGTGTGTGGTCAGCCGCACCGGCTCGAAGGAGAGCGCGACCGCCGCGCCCGCCACCATCAGCGGCGCCGCGAGGACCAGTGCCCAGCCGATCACCTGCCAGCCCGGCATGACCTCGGCCAGCCTGCCGCCCTCGGTGTACCCCGCCGCGCACACCAGCAGCGCACCGAACAGAAAGAGATCGCCGGAGGAGAGCGCGCCGCCGCTCTGCTGCACGGTGAACACGATCACCACAGCCGCGCCGGCCAGTGCCGCGATCCAGAAGGTGCGCGGCGGACGCGACCCGGTCCGCAGTGACGAGAGGACCGCCGTGGTCAGCGGCAGCAGCCCCACCACCACGGCCGCGTGCGAGGAGGTGGAGGTCTGCAGGGCCAGCGTGGTCAGCATCGGGAACCCCGCCACCACACCGCCCGCGACGACCGCGAGCCCGCCCCAGTGGCGGCGGTCGGGCGCCGGGACCCGTCCCGCAAGCAGCACGGAGCCCGCGATCAGTGCGGCGAGCAGGCTGCGCAGGGTCACCAGGGACCAGGGGCCGAAACTCTCCAGTCCCCAGACGGTGGACGGGAAGGTCAGCGAGAAGGCGACGACGCCGAGGCCGGCGAGCAGTGTGCCGCTCCGGCCCGCCGATGAGGCAACCGCTGCCGAAGGGGAGGTAACCGCTATCGCCACCTGATGGGTAGCGCTATCCTTTGCTGTCATGCAAGAGCGTAGCAGCGTGGCTGAACTGGTGAGTTCCCTCCGAAGTGAGCTGAACCGCTACTCACCTGGTGGGAAGCTGCCGTCCAGTCGGGCACTCGTGGAGCGATATCGAGTCAGCCCGGTGACCGTCTCCCGGGCGATCGCGCAGCTCGCCGCCGAAGGGCTCGTCGTGACCCGCCCCGGCTCCGGCGCCTTCCGGGCGGAGCCCCGTAACGATGTGCCCCCGCCCGGCGACACCTCGTGGCAGGAGGTCTCCCTCAGCGGCGACGGCGGACCAGAGGTCGTGCCCCGTACCGTCGACGCGTCCGGCGTCCTGGTCACACTCACCGCACCGCCGCCCGGCGTCATCGAGCTGAACGGTGGTTACCTCCACCCCTCGCTCCAGCCCGAACGGGCGCTCGCCGCCGCCCTCGCCCGGGCCGGGCGCCGCCCCGGAGCCTGGGGCCGGCCGCCCACCGACGGGCTCACCGAACTCCGTGCCTGGTTCGCCCGCGAGATCGGACCCTCGCTCACCGCCGCCGACGTGCTGATCACCGCGGGCGGCCAGAGCGCCCTGGCCACCGCTCTGCGGGCCCTCGCCCCGCCCGGCGCCCCTGTCCTCGTCGAATCGCCCACCTACCCGGGCATGCTGGCGGCCGCCCGTGCCACCGGACTGCGTCCCGTCCCGGTCCCGGTCGACGCCGACGGGGTCCGCCCCGATCTGCTCGCCGCCGCCTTCCGCGCCACGGGCGCTCGCGTCTTCGTCTGCCAGCCGCTCTTCCAGAACCCGACCGGCGCGGTCCTGGCCCCGGACCGCCGGATTGAGGTCGTCCGGATCGCCCGCGAGGCGGGGGCTTTCGTCGTGGAGGACGACTTCGCCCGCCGTCTCGTCCACGACGACGCGGGCCCGCTGCCCACGCCGCTCGCCGCCGACGATCCCGACGGAGTCGTCGTCCATGTCTGCTCCCTCACCAAGATCACCTCGCCGAGCCTGCGGGTGGGTGCGCTGGCCGCCCGGGGCCCGGTGCTGGAACGGCTTCGGGCCATCCAGGTCGTCGACAGCTTCTTCGTCCCGCGCCCGCTCCAGGAAGCCGCGCTCGAACTGGTCGGTTCCCCGGCCTGGGGTCACCATCTGCGTTCGGTGTCGTCGGAGTTGAAGAACCGGCGGACCGCCATGACGACCGCCCTGCGGCTCGAACTGCCCGACCTGTCGCTCCCGCGCATCCCCGCGGGCGGCGGCAGCCTCTGGCTGCGGCTGCCGGATGCCGAAGCCGGCCCCGACGAGGCGACGTTGGTTTCGGCCGCCCTGCGCGCGGGCGTCGCGGTCGCGCCGGGCCGTCCGTACTACTGCGCCGAACCCCCGTCCGCCCAGGTGCGGTTGAGCTTTGCCGCGGTCGCCGGGGCGGGCGAGATCGCCGAGGGCGTACGACGGCTGCGCACCGCCTTCGACGAACTCTTCGCCGCCCCCGGCCGCCGCGACCTATCCTCCGGGCATGGCTGACATCCTCCAGGAGCGTTACGAGATCTCGTCCGACCCGGCCAGGCTGGACCCGGCCCGGATCCACCACTGGCTGTCCACCGACGCCTACTGGGCGCTCGCACGTACCCGCGAGATGCAGGATCTGGCCATCGCCGGATCGCTCAACTTCGGCGTGTACGACACCACTTCAGGGGAACAGGTCGGCTACGCCCGGGTGGTGACCGACCATGTCACCTTCGCGTGGCTCTGCGATGTGTACGTCGACCGGTCGGCCCGCGGCCACGGGCTGGGGACCCGGCTCGCCGCCGCCGTGCGCGACCACCTCGCCCCGACCGGCATCCGCAGGATCACCCTCGCGACCGACGACGCCCACGGTGTCTATGCGAAGGCTGGGTTCCAGCCGCTCAAGGACCCCGAGAAGTGGATGTATTTCCGCTTCGACCGTCCCGGAGCCGTCTGAACGCCCCCCTGACCTGCGTGGTGCTGTGACCTCTCGGCGGGGCGGGGGGGCGGGGCCCCCGGGGGGGCGGGCCCCCCCCACCGACGAGGCGACGGAGCCAATGGAGCCGAGTGGGGGGTGG
>NZ_JBLVKW010000018.1:96064-123593 GCF_048270745.1 Streptomyces sp. NPDC056231
CCCCTATATGGGTTTTTTTTTCCGTTTCTACGGCCCGGGCGCTGTCTCACCCCCCCCCTCACCGGGGTGGTGCTGTGACCTCGGGGGGGGCGGGTTTCCCGGCCCGCCGAGAGGTCACTTCACCGTGACGGCGTCACCGGTGGAGACGACCTTCATGGTCGTGGTCGTACCGAGGAACGCCCAGCGCCAGCTGCCCGAAGCGGTGGCCTTCACCGTCGCACGGAGGTGACCCTTGCTGTCCGTGGTCGCCGTCTTCACGGTGCTGTACGCGCCGCCGGGCTTCTTGTACTGCAGCTTCACCACCTGATTGGTGAACGCGTGGTACTTGAGGTCCGTCCAGTTGGCCCGCGACAGCTTTCCGGTGACCGTGAGCGTGCCACCCTTGCTCACCGGTTCGGGCGTGGCGTCCGTGGTCAGGATCGCGGCGCGCTTCACCTTGAACGAGCCGATGGCGTCGGAGATCCAGTAGTCCCCGTCGTTGGCATGGACCGTCGCGTCGACCCGCCAGTTCCCCGCGACCGCGTTGGCGTCCCAGCCCTCGTTCCCGCTCCCGTAGAAGTTGATCCACGACGGGTCGATCTGCATCGTCGCGGTGCACACGGATGTCGTCGTGCCGACCTTCTTGCACGACGTACCGAGGTGGTCCACCGGCCCGTAACCGTTGGTCCGGTTGAAGGCCGAGACACTGCTGACCTGCTTCACGCCCGAGTTGTCCTTGATCGTCATGGCGATCGTGAACTTCTTTACGTTCGCGACCCCGACGATCACATTGCTGCCGCCGTTCACGACGGTCCTGGTGACCCGGATGTCACCGCGCCCTTCCGCGTGTGCGGCCGGCGCCACCGCGACCGCGGTGGCCACCGCTCCCACCGCAGCGAGCACGGCAATTCTTCTCCGCATGTTCCTCCCCTGTCTCCCCGCCCCGTGGCAAGGGAGACAGGGTAGCGATCAACTGGATGTCCGCGTCAGCCATGGTGCTCACAGGGGTGGGGTCCGGACCCCGGGGACCGCGACACACGGCCCCGGGAGGCGTGCGCCGCGACGGATCCGGGTGACGCGAACCGGGCCGCGTCTCGGCTCACGCGAGTTCCGTGGGCTCGTCCTGAAGCCCGGACCCGATCTGCTCCCGCAGCTCCAGTCCGTCCGCGTGACCGTGCACCCGGACGGCCAGCTCGGTGGTGGCGCGGACCACTTCCTCCGGCTCACCGGCGAGGGCAAGCGTGCATTTCGTCTCGCTGGGGTATTCCCGGCAGTCGGCGACCTTCCGCATGAGGCACCTCCCTGCTCCCTTCCACTCTAGGGCGTGTGTCGAAAGGAGCGTCGTCCGCCCGTAGGGCCGGCCAGGCGCTGCCCGGCAGACGGGGCTTTCGACACGCGTCCTGGGGCGGTGTGCACGCCAGGGAAGGGGAGCGGGGAGGCATCTGTACGCTCACAGCCGTACGGAACTGTCCGGCGTCGCCCGGTGCGGCTGGTCATTCACCCTTGTCTGCGGCGGCGAGCGTCAGGGCCTCCGCGATGCCGGTCTCCGCGGCGACTTTGTCGATACCGAGCCCGGTCAGCACGCCCTCGCCGTCCTCGTGCTCCAGGAGCGCCAGCAGGATGTGCTCCGTGCCGACATGGTTGTGCCCCATCCGCAGGGCCTCCCGGAACGTGAGCTCCAGTGCCTTGCGTGCCCCGGCGTCGTACGGAATGAGGTCCGGGAGCTCCTCGACCGCGGGCGGCAGCGCCTCGGTCGCGGCCTGCCGGACGGCGTCCAGCGAGACGCCCTGCGCCTTGATGAACGCCGCGGCAAGCCCCTCCGGCTCACTGAGCAGCCCCAGCGCCAGATGCTCCGTACGCACCTCGTCGTTGCGTGCGGCGCGGGCCTCGTTCTGCGCTGCCATCACGACGTTCCGCGCCCGCTCGGTGAACCGGCTGAACCCCTGGCTGGGGTCGAGATCCGACAGCTCGCCGGGATCCTTGGCGACAAAGCGCTTCTGGGCCGCCTGCCGGGTGACTCCCATGCTCTTCCCGATCTCCGTCCAGGAGGCTCCCGAGCGGCGCGCCTGATCGACGAAGTGGCCGATCAGGTGGTCGGCCACGTCGCCGAGGTGATCGGCGGCGATGACCGCGCCCGAGAGCTGTTCGAGAGCGTTGGGGTGAACTTTCTTGATGGCTTCGATCAGTTCGTCGAGCCGTACCGGATTCGTCATGCTCACTGGTTTCGCCATGTGTCAACCGTAGGTTGACAGTCGTCATGTGTCAACCATTGGTTGACAGTGCACGGAGGGGGTGGCGACGCTCGGCCCTGCGGGCGGCTCAGTCGGCCCGGTGCGAGGCCCAGCCGTCGGCGGACCGCGCCCGGGGGGAAGTGGTGGATGGCCCGGTCCGTCATCCGCAGGCTCATATGGGCCCGGGCGGGTCGCAGCAGGTTCTCCGGAAAGGAGTCCAGGGCGGCATCGAGCCGAGTCGTCATCTTCGCGTCCGCTGCCCGCGTGGGAGCCCGGAGTGCAGGGCGACCGGGTCGAAGGGGAGGCTGCCATGGGCGGCGCCGTCCCGGTCGATGACGCCGGTGACCGAGTCGTCTTCCGGGGTGGCAGATTGCCGGGAGGGAAGTCCTGTGGGCCGCGTCAGCCCCGGCCGACCGGTCGGGGAGGCCGGCGCCGACGGACGCGACCCGGCGTTCGAGTGCCGCAGCGCGGCGACCGTGTCCGCGCGGCGGCCCAAGGAGGCACTATCCGGGGCCGTCGCTCCGCAGATGGAGGCGGAGCGAGGGGATGCCGACGCGGCCGGTCAGCCGCCTCCCATGTGCCAGTCGGTCTGTGCGCCTGGTCGAGTCCGTCGTGGTCGAGCCGGTCCGGCGTCGTGCCCAGCAGCTCCTGGACCGTGACCACGGCGTCGCCGACCTGGGCAGCCGACTCGGTCGCGGGGGCGGGAAACCCGCGGAGCGGAGTGCGTCGACGACGGCGAGGGGTCGGCCCGGAGCCCGGTGAGCCGGGTGTGCGGCCGCCACTTCAGTACGGACCGGTGACCGTCGGGCCGGGCGCACAGTGCCCCTTCCGGGGAGGGATCACGACCGGACGGACGCCGGTCCGGGTGTGCGGGGCTGCCGCCATGGACACGGCATCCAGTCGCTCGGCGCGTACCCCGCTCCGGCCGGAAGGATTCATCGGGCGATTGTCGCCGCAGTTACCGCGGCGCGGGTGTCGCCGCGGACCCGAACGGTTCCGTCGGGTGGGCGCGGCGGGAACGAGAGCCCGGCCCCCGCTGACCGATCAGCGAGAGGCCGGGGCGTCAGAGGGGCCCTCGTGCGGTCAGAGGACGCCGGAGTCGGCGATGGTGACCTTGGCCTGGGTCCTGCCGCTCTGCGAGCCGTAGCTCTCGATCTTCTTGACCAGATCCATGCTCTCCTGGCCCTCGACCTCGCCGAAGACGACGTGCTTGCCGTCCAGCCACGACGTCACGATCGTCGTGATGAAGAACTGGGAGCCGTTGGAGTCGGGGCCCGCGTTCGCCATCGACAGCAGTCCGGGCTTGTCGTGCTTGAGCTTGAAGTTCTCGTCGGCGAACTTCTCGCCGTAAATGCTCTTGCCGCCGCGGCCGTCACCGCTGGTGAAGTCGCCGCCCTGCAGCATGAAGTCCGGGATGACCCGGTGGAAGGACGAACCCTTGTAACCGAAGCCCTTCTCGCCGGTCGCCAGCGCGCGGAAGTTCTCCGCCGTCTTCGGAACCACGTCGTCGAAAAGGTTGAACACGATCCGCCCGGCGGGCTCGTCATTGATGGTGATGTCGAAAAAAACCTTGGTCGTCATGGATCCATCCTGACATCACCGCAGTCGGCCGCCAGCGGACGGGGTGGCCCGAGCGCCGGATCGCCCAGCCGGCCCTCGAACGCGAGTGCGGGCATGTATTTTGCGCAGGCGATCGCAAGGGTGGATTGACCATGCGTCAGAAGCCTTTGTGCAGCGGTTCTTTGCCCCGCTCCGGAGTGAGTGGTTCCGGCCGCCCTGCGACGACGACGGCTGTTCCTCATGGGGCAATAACGCCTCTAGGACCGACGACGGGGCTTGCCCCGCCTGCCGGTCTTGGGACCGCCGGAACCGCTCCGCGGGCTCTTGCCGGCCGGCTTCCCGGCCGTGGACTTTCGCTGCGCGCCGCCTGCGTCGGGGCGCTTGCGCTGCTTCGGCTGTGCCGGGGCGGGTTTGCGCCCCCGCGAGCTGTTGACGGTCCGCCCGCGGACGATCCCGATGAAGTCCTCCACCAGGTCGGTGGTTTCCTCCTCCGGCCACGACAGCGCGACGCGCGACTCGGGGGCGTCCGTGAGCGGCCGGTACGTGAGGTCCTTGCGGTGGTGCAGGCGTGCGAGTGACTGAGGGACCACGAGGAGGCCCACCCCTGCCGCCACCAGCTCGATGGCGTCCGCCGTCGTGGCCGGACGCTCGATCGCGGGCCGGCCCGGCGGACGCTCCCAGTCGAGGGTGTCGTCGAGGGGGTGCAGCACGACGTCGTCGGCCAGATCCGCTCCGGACACCTCGTCGACCGTCGCCACGATGTGGTCCTTCGGGACCACGACCACCGTCGTCTCGGTGTAGAGGGGGATCGCGCTGAGGTCCGTCCGGTCGATCGGCAACCGCACAAAACCTGCGTCGGCGCCGCCGCTCCGCAACAGATCGGATGCTTCGGCGGCGGCCACCGCAACGAGATTCAGTGGGATGTCGGGCAGCCGCTCGTTCCAGATGCGCACCCACTTGGCCGGCGTCACGCCTGGGACGTATGCGAGCCGGAACGAGAGGGGTGCATCGGAGCCTGTCACGCTGCCAGGTTACCGGTCGTGGTCGGAGGTATCGCACACGCTCGCTACTCTTGACACCATGACGTCGCACCAGACCACCCAGACGATGAAGCCCGCAACCGCGGCAAAGAAGCTGGGTGTGTACCTTGAGGCCACCCCCGCCGAGTTCCAGGAGGGTGTCGTCTCGCGCAGCGAGCTCAATGCGCTGCAGGCCGATCCGCCCGAGTGGCTGCAGGAACTGCGGCGCAACGGACCGCACCCCCGCCCGGTGGTCGCGGCGAAGCTGGGCGTCTCCATCGCGGGTCTCGCACGTGGCGGAGTCACGGACCCCCTCACCACGGAGCAGATCGACGCGCTGAAGAAGGACCTCCCCGAGTGGCTGCAGAAGGAGCGCGCCACCCAGGCCGAGGTCCGGAAGGAAGCGGCGCGCATCAAGGAGAGGAACGCGGAGCGAGCCGGTCAGCCCCAGCGACCGCGCCCCTGACCTGCTTCTCTCGAAGTTCGGACTCGACGACGCTGTCGGGGGTCACCAGACCTGTCGGGGCGGGCCCGACCAGGCGGCGAGCGTGCGTGCCAGGCGTCGCCTGGCGGGCGGGACTTTCGAAACACGCCCCAGGTGTGTCAAGGGCCGTGGCTATCAAGTGACGGCGGTTCCCCCGCGAGTGCCGTCGTCATTCGCCTCGCCAGATGTTGTCGAAGGCCGCATTCTCAATGGCTCGCCGCTGCCGTACGGCCTCCAGCTCCATCAGCGCGTCATTGACCGCGGCCAGCACGGTCACCACCGCGTCGTCGACCGTGCTCGGGAAGTCCCCGGTCCACTCGTCCCGGATCCCGATGGCTGCCGCGAGGGCGGCGAGAACGGGCTCGTCCGAGGTCCAGCGGTTCGCCGCCTCGCGGCGGGCGGGCGAATCGACCAGCACCGTCCGACCGCTCCGGAAGGGCAACCCGCGACGGGGCTGCCGAGTGAGCTGCCCATCCGTCTCGAGCGCGGCCAGATAGGCGGCGGCCAGGCCGCGACCTCTGCGCCACAGCCAGTCGTCGACCGATTCGTACGGCGCTTCTCGGATCAGCGACGCCGCAGCCTCGGCCAGCAGACGATCGGCTATGGGGGGCCGGAGGCACGGCACGATCTGGTTGCCGTCCAGTCTGATGGCCTCGGCACCGAGGAGGTCGATCATCTCGGCTCCCGCGAGCGCGAGCGACAGGTCGCCCTGCTCCACAGGGTGACCTGGCGCCATGTCCATGGCGGCGATCGAGAGGTCCCGCGGTGTGGTCATGAAGGGCTCCACGTCAGAGGCATCGGTAGCGATGCGTCGCCGAGCAGCTGGTCCGGCGCCCGATGTGACGCCGGGCGGCAAGGTCGGCTGCCGTTGTCGGCGGCCGCGGCGATCGCCGAGCGGATGTGCTGCGTGCAGCCGACGGGCGCGAAGCCCGGCCGGTGCGGTCCTTCGGGATCAGACTACTGATCGTGCGGCCGGTGTGTGAGGGAAAGGCGCTTCTGCCCGTCGCCGAGCTTTCCCGATAACGAGCTTACGGAGCAAGGGCGGCAGCTGCATCCTGCGCCGGTGCCACCATGCTGCCCTGGCCGCCGACCCCCGGGCGCGCCGGCCCGAGCGCTGGGAGGCGCGCCCGCAGGAGTGCCCCAGGCGGTGCGGGCGGCGGACCATTGGTGTGTGGGAAAGCCTGGATGAAGCCGATGAGCGGAGCGTCGCCCGGCATCGCGGTTCCTGCGTGTCCTGGGCGGGCTGCGTCCGGGGGCAGCCCTACTTCTGTGACTGACCTGGCGGGACTCGCCGGCTGAAGCGCTCATTTCGAAAGTTTCCGACCAGCCGTCAGGGGGTCAAGGCGTCGCCGCACGGAAGAGGGCGAGGAGGGCCTGAGCCGGCGGAGTGTCTGCGTCGAAGAACTGCGTGGTCAGCGCGGGCGGGACGGATGTTCCGTGCATGCGGATCTCGTGGCAGCTGAAGCAGAACGCCGCCTCGAAGAGGGCCAGATCGAGGGACTCCTCATACGCGCGAACGCTCCAGCCCGGTGAGAAGCCACAGCGGTGCTGTTCACCACTGGGCAGGGAGCCGATCAGAGTCAGTGCGTTGAGTGCTTCGTCCCCAGCCCAGTGGGCGACCGTCCGGCCGGGGTACGGGGCGCCCCGCTTGATCGGAAGGGCGGAGATTCGTACGACCTCGATCAACACGGTGGCGGCCACGGCTTCGGCGGGGATTTGCATGAGGGCAGTCTCCCCGCCGAACTTGCGTTGCATAAACGTGCAGCGAAGCGTATAGTCATGCCATCGATGAGGAGGATTCCGATGGCGGTACGTGCAGCAGTGGCAGGCGCGAGCGGGTATGCCGGCGGGGAGCTGCTCCGTCTGCTGCTCGTTCACCCCGAGGTGGAGATCGGTGCTCTCACCGGCAATACCAACGCCGGCCAGAAGCTCGGCACGCTGCAACCGCATCTGCGGCCGCTCGCCGACCGGGTGCTCCAGCCGACCACGCCCGAGGTCCTCGCCGGGCACGACGTCGTTTTTCTCGCCCTGCCGCACGGGCAGTCCGCCGCCGTCGCCGAGCAGCTCGGTGACGAGGTGCTCGTCGTCGACATGGGCGCCGACTTCCGGCTGAAGGACGCCGGTGACTGGGAGAAGTTCTACGGGTCGCCGCACGCCGGGACCTGGCCCTACGGTCTGCCCGAGCTTCCCGGTGCCCGTGCCGCGCTGGCGGGTTCCAAGCGGATCGCGGTGCCCGGCTGCTACCCGACGGCCGTCTCCCTCGCGCTGTTCCCGGCGTACGCGGCCCAGCTCGCCGAGCCCGAGGCCGTCGTCGTCGCCGCGTCCGGTACCTCCGGGGCGGGCAAGGCGGCCAAGCCGCACCTGCTCGGCTCCGAGGTGATGGGCAACATGTCTCCGTACGGCGTCGGCGGTGTCCACCGGCACACGCCCGAGATGATCCAGAACCTCAGCGCGGCCGCCGGCGAGCCGGTCACGGTTTCCTTCACGCCGACCCTCGCGCCCATGCCCCGCGGCATCCTCGCCACGTGCAGCGCGAAGGCGAAGCCGGGCGTGACCGCCGAGTCCGTGCGTACCGCCTATGACAAGGCCTTCGCGGACGAGCCGTTCGTCGACCTCCTTCCCGAGGGACAGTGGCCCGCCACCGCGTCCGTGTACGGCTCCAACGCCGTGCAGATCCAGGTCGCGTACGACGAGGCAGCCGGCCGGATCGTCGTCATCAGCGCCATCGACAACCTTGCCAAGGGCACCGCGGGCGGCGCCCTGCAGAGCATGAACATTGCCCTCGGACTTCCCGAGGACACAGGTCTTTCCACGATCGGAGTGGCACCGTGAGCGTCACGGCAGCACAGGGGTTCTCGGCGGCGGGTATCGCCGCGGGAATCAAGGAGAGCGGTAATCCGGACCTGGCCCTCGTGGTCAACAACGGCCCGCGCCGCGCCGCCGCGGGAGTCTTCACCTCCAACCGCGTCAAGGCCGCCCCCGTCCTCTGGTCGGAACAGGTCCTCAAGGGTGGCGAGGTCACCGCCGTCGTCCTCAACTCCGGTGGCGCCAATGCCTGTACGGGCCCGCAGGGCTTCCAGGACACGCACGCCACCGCCGAGAAGGCCGCCGAGGTCCTCATCGGTCACAGTGCCGGTGAGATCGCCGTCGCCTCGACCGGGCTGATCGGCACGCTGCTCCCGATGGACAAACTGCTGCCCGGCATCGAGACCGCCGCCGCGGCGCTCAGCGAGCACGGCGGCGAGAAGGCCGCCATCGCCATCAAGACCACGGACACGGTCCACAAGACCGCCGTCGCGGGCGGCGAGGGCTGGACCGTCGGCGGCATGGCCAAGGGCGCGGGCATGCTCGCACCGGGGCTCGCCACGATGCTGGTCGTCCTCACCACCGACGCGGACGTCGACGCCGCCGGTCTCGACTCCGCGCTGCGCGCCGCGACCCGCACCACCTTCGACCGGGTCGACTCCGACGGCTGCATGTCGACGAACGACACCGTGCTGCTGCTGGCCTCCGGGGCCAGCGGGATCACCCCGGAGCAGGGCGAGTTCGCCGAGGCCGTACGGGTCGTCTGCGCCGACCTGGCCCGGCAGCTGATCGGCGACGCCGAGGGTGCCTCCAAGGACATCCGGATCGAGGTCATCAATGCGGCGACCGAGGACGACGCCGTCGAGGTGGGCCGTTCCATCGCGCGCAACAACCTGCTCAAGTGCGCCATCCACGGCGAGGACCCCAACTGGGGCCGGGTCCTCTCCGCGATCGGCACGACGAAGGCCGCATTCGAGCCCGACCAGCTCAATGTCGCCATCAACGACGTCTGGGTCTGCAAGAACGGCGGGGTCGGCGACGACCGCGACCTCGTCGACATGCGCTACCGCGAGGTGAAGATCACCGCCGACCTCGCCGCAGGCACCGAGTCGGCCGTCATCTGGGCCAACGACCTCACCGCGGACTACGTCCACGAGAACAGCGCATACAGCTCATGAGCGCCGCGAGGAAGCACACCGCACTGCCGAAGGCGCAGATCCTCATCGAGGCGCTGCCCTGGCTGACCCGGCACAACGGCAGGACCGTCGTCATCAAGTTCGGCGGCAACGCCATGATCGACGAAGAGCTGAAGGCGGCCTTCGCGCAGGACGTCGTCTTCCTGCGGCAGGCCGGCCTCAAGCCCGTGGTCGTGCACGGCGGCGGCCCGCAGATCAGCGCCCAGCTCGACAAGCAGGGCCTGGTCAGCGAGTTCAAGGCCGGGCTGCGTGTCACCACGCCCGAGGCGATGGACGTCGTACGGATGGTGCTGGCCGGACAGGTCCAGCGCGAACTCGTCGGCCTGCTCAACCAGCACGGCCCGCTCGCCGTCGGCATGACCGGTGAGGACGCGCACACCATCACCGCCACCCAGCACCGGCCCACCATCGAGGGTGAGCTCGTCGACATCGGCCGGGTCGGCGAGATCACCGCCATCGACACCGGAGCCGTCCAGGCGCTGCTGGACGACGGCCGGATCCCGGTCATCTCCTCCATCGCCCGCTCCGCCGACGACAACCACGTCTACAACGTCAACGCCGACACCGCGGCCGCTGCACTCGCCGCCGCGCTGAACGCCGAGACGCTGATGGTCCTCACCGACGTCGAGGGTCTCTACGAGGACTGGCCCAACAGCGACGACGTGATCAGCCGGCTCACCGCCGGCGAGCTGGAGAAGCTGCTCCCGGAGCTGTCCAGCGGCATGGTGCCGAAGATGCAGGGCTGTCTGTACGCCGTGCGCAACGGCGTCAAGACCGCCCGTGTCATCGACGGCCGGGTCCAGCACTCGATCCTGCTGGAGATCTTCACCGACGAAGGAATCGGCACGATGGTCGTGCCCGACACACAGTCAGGGACAGTCGCACAGTCAGGGATTGAGGGGGAAGCATGACCAATGCCGAGCTTTCACAGCGGTGGCAGGGATCGCTGATGGACAACTACGGAACCCCGCAGCTCTCCCTGGTCCGGGGCGAAGGCGCCCGCGTGTGGGACGCCGACGGTACCGAGTACCTCGACTTCGTCGGCGGCATCGCGGTGAACGCACTGGGCCACGCCCACCCCGCCGTCGTCGAGGCCGTCTCCGCCCAGATCGCCTCCCTCGGCCATGTCTCCAACCTCTTCATCGCCGAACCGCCCGTCGCCCTGGCCGAACGGCTCCTGCACCTTTTCGGACGGACCGGCCGGGTCTACTTCTCCAACTCGGGCGCCGAGGCCAACGAAGCCGCCTTCAAGATCGGACGGCTGACCGGGCGGACCCATATGGTCGCCACCGACGGCGGCTTCCACGGCCGGACCATGGGAGCCCTCGCCCTCACCGGCCAGCCCGGGAAGCGCGAGCCGTTCCTCCCGCTGCCCGGCGACGTCACCCATGTCCCGTACGGAGATGCGGAAGCCCTCCGCGCCGCAGTGACCACCGAGACCGCGCTGGTGATCATCGAACCCATCCAGGGCGAGAACGGTGTGGTCGTCCCGCCCAAGGGCTACCTGGAGGCCGCCCGGGAGATCACCCGGGCCACCGGCACCCTGCTCGTTCTCGACGAGGTGCAGACAGGTATCGGCCGGTGCGGCCACTGGTTCGAGCACCAGGCCCACCAGAGCATCGAGCCCGACATCGTCACCCTCGCCAAGGGCCTGGGCGGCGGGCTGCCGATCGGCGCCACCGTTGCCTTCGGCACCACGGCCGACCTGCTGAAGCCCGGTCAGCACGGTACGACGTTCGGCGGTAACCCGATCTCCTGCGCTGCCGGTCTCGCCGTGCTGGACACCCTTGCCGCCGAAGGCGCCCTGGATCGGGTGAAGCGGCTCGGCGAGCGGATCCGGCAGGGTGTCGAGGGGCTGGGGCATCCATTGGTCTCCCACGTCCGCGGCTCCGGACTGCTCCTGGGTATCGTGCTCACCGAGCCCCTCGCACCTCAGGTGCAGCAGGCGGCTCAGGGAGCCGGACTCCTGGTGAACGCGCCCGCCCCCGATGTCGTACGGCTGATGCCGCCGCTGATCATCGGTGACGCAGAGGTGGACGCGTTCCTCCGGGCACTGCCCGGCGCTCTCGACGCAGCACACGGGGACGGACCATCCGGAGAGAAGCGCTCCGGAGAATGAGGCGACGACGATGACCGAGGCGCAGGAATCCGAGTACGGCGGGCAGTCCGTGCCGCAGACCCGCACGGCACGCCACCGCCGGATCGTGGACATTCTGAACCGGCTGCCGGTGCGCTCGCAGAGCCAGCTGGCCAAGCTCCTCGCCGACGACGGGCTGAGCGTCACCCAGGCGACGCTCTCCCGGGATCTGGACGAGCTGGGCGCGGTGAAGATCCGTAACACCGGAGGCGAGCTGATCTACGCGGTGCCGAGCGAGGGCGGTTTCCGTACCCCGCAGGCGCCGCTCGGCGAGTCCGCCAAGGAGGAGCGGATGCGGCGCCTCTCCGCCGAACTGCTCATTTCGGCGGAGGCCTCGGCCAACCTTGTGGTGCTGCGTACGCCTCCGGGCGCGGCCCAGTTCCTGGCCTCGGCCATCGACCAGGCCGAGCTGCAGGACATTCTCGGCACGATCGCGGGCGACGACACGTTGATGCTGATCAGCCGTGACCCGGCGGGCGGTCAGGCTCTCGCCGACCATCTGCTGCGGCTGGCACAGAACGGCCGCTGAGCCCGCGCGGGCTTTTCTCTCCGGATCGGGACGGACCCCGAGGGTCCGGGCCGACCCGGGGAGAGGGGCCCCGGGGCGCCCGACAGCTCATCCCGCGGCGGGCATGCCAGGCAGCGGGAGCGGCAGCCCGGGAAGGCCGTCGATGCTGGTGGCGATGTGCTCCTTCTTCTCGAAGTACTCGCTGAGCGAGGCGTCGTCCTCGCGGGCGAAGCGCTGGGCGTGGAGCGGCCGGTCCTCGTCGTAGGACATGAAAGGCACGGCGAATCCGCAGGTGTCCCGGATGAGCTCGGCCGTCACCACGATGATCGCGCGCAGCCCGTGCGGTGCGGGGTCGACGCCGGGGAAGTGGGCGAGCAGGCCGGTGAACCGCGGGTCGTCGCGGAAGACGGGCTCGCCGCGGCCGTGCACCCGCACGATGTTCGGCGGGCCCTGGAAGGCACACCACATGAGGGTGATGCGGCCGTTCTCGCGGAGATGCGCCACGGTCTCCGCATTGCTCCCGGCGAAGTCCAGATAAGCCACGGTCCGCTCGTCGACGACCGCGAAGGAGCCGCTGACGCCCTTGGGGGAGAGGTTGACCGTGCCGTTCCCGTCGAGGGGCGCGGTCGCCGTGAAGAAGATGTGCTGCTCTTCGATGAAGGCCCTGAGCCGTCCGTCGATACGTTCGTACGTCTTTCCCATGAGGTGATTATCGGCGCCACTGCGGCGCCCGACAGGGGCATTTCAGCCGGTGGGACGCCGCCGGCGGACCGTTGCGCGGAGGTGGGCACGCAACCGTCGCTCCGCCGCCACACGCGGCCGGTCCGCTTCGGTCCTGACGAGTAGCCACTTGTGCGGTATCCGGGACGCATCCGGCAGCAGAGTCTGCGTCACCGCCCGGATGGCGGCGGGTGACAGGTCGTCGAGGAGGGGCCGCAGCTGCTCCTGCCGCATCGTGTCGAGCGCGCAGGCCGATGACGGCGTCGGCGCGGACTGCGGGTACAGGGTGTGTCGCCAGAGGGGCCGCTCGGTGCCCGGGCCCGGCATTCATGGTCCGGGATCGAACCTTCGGGTGTGCCGTTCACCGGCATCTTTGACAAATAATACGGATGACTGCATAGTTATGCCTATCGGGATTGCGCCGTAAGGAGAAACCCGTGACCGAGCGCGTCGCACTCGCCTGCTCGGGCGACACGTTCGACCAGTCCAAGGCGCAGAGCTTCACGGAGATCTTCGGTCTCTCGTCGAGGATCGCCGCGAAGCGTGACCTGGCCTGACGCCGACCCGTTTACGTCACCGCCTCCCCGTTCCTCCACGGCGGGGAGGCGGTCGCACATCCACCCCCTGGCACTTCCGAGGAGCACGCAGTGAGCAACGGCACCGGCAACAGCGACGTACGCCTCTGGGGCGGCCGTTTCGCCGACGGCCCGGCCGAGGCGCTGGCCAAGCTGTCCGCCTCCGTCCACTTCGACTGGCGGCTCGCGCCGTACGACATCGCCGGATCCCGCGCCCACGCGCGTGTCCTCAACAAGGCGGGCCTGCTCACCGCGGACGAACTGGCCCGCATGATCGCCGGTCTCGACCAGCTCGAAGCCGATGTCGCCGACGGCTCCTTCACCGGCACCATCGCCGACGAGGACGTCCACACCGCTCTGGAGCGCGGCCTGCTGGAGCGCCTCGGCAAGGACCTCGGCGGCAAGCTGCGCGCCGGCCGGTCCCGCAACGACCAGGTCGCCACGCTCTTCCGGATGTACCTGCGCGATCACGCCCGGATCATCGGCGGTCTGATCGCCGAGCTCCAGGACGCCCTGACCGGTCTCGCCGAGGCGCATGCGGACGTCGCCATGCCGGGCCGTACGCATCTGCAGCACGCCCAGCCCGTCCTCTTCGCCCACCACGTCCTGGCCCATGTGCAGTCCCTGTCCCGGGACGCCGAGCGGCTGCGGCAGTGGGACGAGCGCACGGCTGTCTCCCCGTACGGCTCCGGCGCACTCGCCGGTTCGTCCCTGGGGCTCGACCCGGAGGCGGTCGCCGCCGACCTCGGCTTCGAGAACGGTTCCGTCGCCAACTCCATCGACGGCACGGCCTCCCGCGACTTCGTCGCCGAGTTCGCGTTCATCACGGCGATGATCGGCATCAACCTCTCCCGGATCGCGGAGGAGGTCATCATCTGGAACACGAAGGAGTTCTCCTTCGTCACCCTGCACGACGCCTTCTCCACCGGCTCGTCGATCATGCCGCAGAAGAAGAACCCGGACATCGCCGAGCTGGCCCGCGGCAAGTCCGGTCGGCTCATCGGTAACCTGACGGGCCTGATGGCCACGTTGAAGGCCCTCCCGCTCGCGTACAACCGCGACCTCCAGGAGGACAAGGAACCGGTCTTCGACTCCTGCGACCAGCTCGAGGTCCTGCTGCCCGCTTTCACCGGCATGATGGCCACGCTCACCGTCAACCGTGAGCGGATGGAGGAGCTCGCACCGGCCGGCTTCTCGCTCGCCACGGACATCGCCGAGTGGCTGGTCAAGCAGGGCGTCCCGTTCCGTGTCGCGCACGAGGTCGCGGGGGAGTGCGTCAAGGAGTGCGAGCAGCAGGGCATCGAACTCGACGAACTCACCGACGCGCAGTTCGCGAAGATCTCCGAGCACCTCACCCCTGAGGTCCGGACGGTCCTCAACGTGCCGGGTGCGCTGGCCTCCCGCAACGGGCGCGGCGGTACGGCCCCGTCGGCCGTCGCCGCCCAGCTCGCCGAGGTCAAGGCCGACCTGGCCGTCCAGCACGCATGGGCGACCGCGAAGAACTGACAGCAGCCCGGGCGCAGGCGACGAGGCGGGGAGCGGTCGTGCGCTTCCCGCCTCGTCGCGTCCGTACGGGCGGGCTGCCGAAGGGGCGACGAGGGGGGCCGGGGTGTGGCCGGCCACGACGTCACCGCCGTGACGGTGAGGACGCCGGCACCCGTACATGCCGGGCCGATGACCACCGGTCCGCTCCTGGGGGTGCTCATCCGGCTGAAACTCCCGGACGACATGGAGGCCGACCTGCCGGCCGGACTCGACCAGGTCTGCGCAGGTCCGAGGGGGAGACCCTGGCCGGACCGGCCCGCTCCCGGCCGGCGGGGGCCCGATCGGCACAGTCCCGCGGCTGGAAGCGCGTGAATCCGGCTGCGTTACGTTGGCGGGGAGCACCCCATCGACGAGGAGCCCGTGATGCCTTTCGGACGCCTGGCCTCGGCCACGACCCCGACCGCCCACATCGGGCTCGGCCTGGCCGCGGTCGGCAGGCCCGGTTACATCAATCTCCACCGCGACCGGGACCTGCCCGAGGACCGGAGCGTCGACGCCCTGCGCGAACGCACTCATGAACTGCTCGACGCCGCCTATGCCCAGGGCGTCCGCTACTTCGACGCGGCCCGCTCCTACGGCCGCTCGGAGGAGTTCCTCGGCGCCTGGCTGGCCACCCGTCCCGAGGTACGAGATGTGGTCGTCGGCAGCAAGTGGGGCTACACCTACACCGCCGACTGGAACATCGACGCCGAGGCGCACGAGGTCAAGGACCACAGCCTCGCCACGTATCTGCGTCAGCGCGCCGAGACCGACGCGCTGCTCGGCGACCGGCTCGACCTCTACCAGATCCACTCCGTGACGGTCGACAGCCCGGCCCTCACCGACAAGGAACTCCACGCGCGGCTCGCCGAACTCGCGGCCGACGGAGTCAGCGTCGGACTCTCCACCAGCGGCCCCGCCCAGGCGGACGCCATCCGGGCCGCACTCACCGTCAGGGTCGACGGCGAACCCCTCTTCCGTACCGTCCAGGCCACCTTCAACGCCCTGGAGACCTCGGCCGGTCCCGCGCTCGCCGCGGCGCACGAGGCCGGGCTGACCGTGATCGTCAAGGAAGCCATGGCCAACGGGCGCCTCGCCGGAACGGATGCCCCCGCGATCGTCCAGGAGATCGCGGCCGAGGCGGGCCTCGGAAGCGACGCGGTCGCGCTCGCGCTGGTGCTGCACCAGCCGTGGGCCGGCGTCGTGTTCTCCGGTGCGGCGACGGTCACCCAGCTCGCCGGCAACCTGCACGCCCCGCTCGTCGGCCTCGACGAGGAGCGGCGGTCCCAGCTCGACGCGCTGGTCGAGGAGCCCGAGGCGTACTGGCGCCGCCGCGCCGCGCTGCCCTGGAGCTGATCGGCGGCGCACCAGCCGATTCCTTGATCACCGGCCGTTCTGTCACATCGGCGCCGTTCCACGCGTCAATGGTGTGACGGCACGCGACGGAGGAATGGGTCTGTGGACGAGAACGAGTTTCTGGCAGCACGCTTCGAGGAGAACCGGACCCATCTGAAGGTCGTGGCCTACCGGATGCTCGGCTCGCTGAGCGAGGCGGAGGACGCCGTCCAGGAAGCGTGGATCCGGCTCAGCCGCTCGGACGACCGGCAGATCGACAACCTGGGCGGCTGGCTGACCACGGTCGTCGGCCGGGTCTGCCTGGACATGCTGCGCTCCCGCCGGTCCCGGCGGGAGGAGCCGTTGGAGGCAGGGACACCCGATGGGCACACCCCCGATCCGGTCCTCGGCCCGCAGCCCGGCAGCGACCCCGAGCAGCAGGCGCTGATCGCCGACTCGGTCGGGCTCGCGCTGCTCGTGGTGCTGGAGACCCTGGGCCCCGCCGAGCGGCTGGCGTTCGTGCTGCACGACATGTTCGCGGTGCCGTTCGACGAGATCGGGCGCATTGTGGACCGCACCCCGGCCGGGGCCCGTCAGCTCGCCAGCCGGGCGCGCCGCCGGGTCCAGGGTGTGAACCCGGCGCCCGACCCCGATCTCAGCCGCAGGCGCGAGGTCGTCGAGGCGTTCCTGGCCGCCGCCCGGGGCGGTGACTTCGACGCACTCGTCGCCGTGCTCGACCCGGACGTGGTGGCACGGTCCGACAGCGGCGCGGGTGGTGTGGGTGCTCCGTCGCTGGTGCGCGGAGCCGCGTGGGTGGCACGCCAGGCGATGATGTTCGCGCCGTTCGCCCGGTCCTCGCAGATGGCTCTCGTCGACGGGGCCCTCGCGGTCATCTCGACCCGCGAGGGGCAGCGGTTCTCGGTCATGCGGTTCACGATCGAGTGGGGCCGGGTCACCGAGCTGTACGTGATCAACGATCCGGCCCGGCTTCCGGAGCTGGATCTGACCGTGCTCAACGACTGAGAAGGGCCGGGGGCGGACCGGGGCTCAGTTCTTGTCCCGGTCCGTTGCCCACTGGGCGAGCGCGTCGAAGTCGGCCCGCTCCAGCCCGATCCGAGGATCGATCTGGAGCAGCAGCGACCGGACCGGCCCCTGGCGGGCGATCCACGCCCGGTCCCGCTCGGTTATCTCGTCGTCGACCCACGCGAACGGCCGCCCGGCCGCGTACTCCACGACGTACTGCGTCTTCCAGAGCGTCCCGTCCGGCGCGCTGCCGTGCGTCGCCGGCCAGTCGATGTACGGCAGGGGCGGCAGCCTTAGATGCGGGCCGATCCACTCGTTGGCCTCGCCCATCCAGGTCGTTGCCCAGACGAGCTCGTACCACTCGGCGAGCGCCAGCAGCTCGGTCCCGTGCCCGGGGTTGAGCCAGACCCGCAGCGGCCTGCTCCCGTTCCAGCCCGACGGCTGCATCCGGTGGGTGACATAACCCTCGGGGCGTTGCTGGGCCTTCGCTTCGTACGGATTGAGCGGACCGTCGATGTCAATCAGCAGCAGCGGCTTCATGGCGCCATGGTCCCGCCTCGCGGCGGGGCGGGGGTAGGGCGACGCATTATCCGATGAGACATTCATGTCTCATGTGGGCTAGTGTTGTCTCATGACTCTTGATCGTGAGCAGGTGCTGCGCAGCGCCGCCGCACTGCTGACCCGTAAATCGACCGCCACCATGGACGAGGTCGCCCGGGCGGCGGGCATCGGGCGCGCCACCCTGCACCGGCACTTCGCCGGACGGGACGCCCTGGTCAGAGCATTGGAGAACCTGGGGATCCAGGAGTTCGAAGCGGCCCTGGACGCCGCCGCGCTCGACGAGGGAACCTCGGAGGAGGCGCTGCGCCGGCTGATCGCGGCCGTTGAACCGAGCGCCGGACTCCTGTCTTTCCTCGTCACGGAGAACCAGCTCTTCGAGGGCGCAGAAGTGAATGACGGCTGGAACCGGACGGACGCACGGGTCTCCGCCTTCTTCCGGCGCGGTCAGGAGCGCGGCGAGTTCAGGATCGACCTGACCCCGGCCTGGCTGACCGAGGCCCTCTACGGACTCATCTCCACCGGTGCCTGGGCTGTCCAGGCGGGCCGGGTTGCCGGACAGGACTTCCAGTACATGATCGTCGAGTTGCTGCTCGGCGGAGCACGCCGGAGCGTGGAGCAATGACCAGCACCGACCAGTACACGGAGATCTCGGACGAACTGCGTCGCCCCGGGCGGTGGATCGCGCTGGCCGTCCTCGTCCTCGCCGTGCTGCTGGTGGCCGTCGACGCCACGGTCCTCGGGCTGGCGACACCGTTCCTCACCGAGGATCTCCAGCCGACCGGCACCCAGCTCCTCTGGATCGGCGACGTCTACTCGTTCGTCATCGCCGGACTCCTGGTCTCCATGGGCAGCCTCGGTGACCGCATCGGCCGCAAGAAGCTGCTGCTGAGCGGCGCCACCGCGTTCGGTGCGGTCTCCGTGCTGAACGCGTACGCGAGCAGCCCCGAGATGATGATCCTGGCGCGGGCGCTGCTCGGGGTCGCCGGTGCCACCCTGATGCCGTCCACCCTCGCCCTGATCCGCAACCTCTTCAACGACCCGCGCGAGCGCAGCTTCGCCATCGGCATCTGGGGGGCCATGGCATCGGCGGGCGCGGCCGTGGGCCCCGTCGTCGGAGGATTCCTGCTCCAGCATTTCTGGTGGGGCTCGGTCTTCCTGATCAATCTGCCGGTGATGGTGGTCCTCGTGGTCGTCGGCATCCGCATGATCCCGGAGTCGAAGAACCCGGCGCCCGGCCCCTGGGACCTGGCCAGTGTCGTGTTCTCCCTGATCGGCATGATCGGTGTTGTGTACGCGATCAAGGAGCTGGCCGCGCACGGGGCGAGCTGGGAGGTCGCGGTCTCCGCCATCGGCGGTGCGGGCGCGCTCTACTGGTTCGTCCGCAGGCAGCTGACGCTCCCCGAGCCGCTGCTGGACATGCGGCTCTTCCACCACCGGGGCTTCTCGGGCGCGGTCCTCGCCGACCTGCTCACCATCCTCGGCCTGTCCGGGCTCGTCTTCTTCCTCTCCCAGTTCCTGCAACTGGTCCAGGGACGCGGACCACTGGAGGCCGGGCTCGCTGAACTGCCCGCGGCCGTCGGCTCGGTTGCCTGCGGTCTGGTCGCGGGCATGGCTGCCCGCCGCTTCTCGGTCCGGTCCGTGGTCTCCGCCGGACTGGCGGCGGTCGGCGTCGCACTCGCCGGCGTCACCTTCGTCCACCAGGAGACCGGCTATCCGCTGATCGGTCTGCTGCTGCTGGTCGTCGGCATCGGCGCGGGCTTCGCCTTCACCGTGACCGCCGACGTGATCCTCTCCAGCGTTCCGAAGGAGCACGCGGGCTCCGCGTCCGCGGTCTCCGAGACGGCATACGAGCTCGGCGCGGCCCTGGGTATCGCCCTGCTCGGCTCCATCGTCACCGGCGTCTACCGGGACTTCGTCACCCCGAACGACATCGCGGCCGAGCCCGCCGCGGCTGCTCACGAGTCACTGGGTGGCGCGGTCGAAGCGGCCCACGGCCTGCCGCAGGCGCAGGGGAATGCCCTGGTCTCCGCGGCGCAGGACGCGTTCGTCGACGGGCTGCACATCGCCGCGGGCGTCGGCGCTGTGGTCCTGCTGGCGACGGCCGTCGCCTCCTGGTTCCTGCTGCGCGGCCAGGCTCTGGAGGAGATCGAACACCCTTAGACCGACCTGCACATGGGGGCCGTCCTGCTACGGCCGTTCGGGTTGTCCCGACATACGGAAGGGCCCGTACCGCCGAACGCGGTACGGGCCCTTCCGGACGTCCGATCAGGCGGCCTTCGCCTTCGTCGCATACATGTCGACGTACTCCTGGCCCGACAGCCGCATCACCTCGGCCATCACGGAGTCCGTCACCGCCCGCAGGACATAGCGGTCACGGTCCATGCCCTCGTACCGCGAGAACTCCATCTGCTCGCCGAAGCGGACCGTCACCTTGCCGGGACGGGGCAGACCGGTACCGCCGGGCTGCAGCTTGTCCGTGCCGATCATCGCGAACGGCACCACCGGCGCGCCCGTCATCAGCGTCAGCCGGGCGATGCCCGTACGGCCGCGGTAGAGACGGCCGTCGGGGGAGCGGGTGCCTTCCGGGTAGATGGCGAACGCCTGGCCCTCCTCCAGCACCCGACGGCCCGTCATCAGCGCCGCGACACCGCCACGTCCGCCGTCCCGGTCCACCGGGATCATGCCGCAGCCGGTGAAGAACCAGGCCATCAGCCGGCCCTTGAGACCCTTGCCCGTCACGTACTCGTCCTTGCCGATGTAGAACACCGGCCGGTCGCAGCAGATCGGCATGACCATCGAGTCGATGAACGTCAGATGGTTGCCCGCGAGGATCACCGGACCGTCGCCGGGAATGTTCTCCACGCCCTCCACCTGGGGGCGGAACATCAGGCGCAAGATCGGTCCGAGCACTGCCTTGATGAGTGCGTGTCGGGACAACGGTTCCTCCGGTGTAGTGGCCGGCCGAGGCGCGGGATCGTGACGGTCCATGCAGGTGAGGACGATACTCGCGGGTACTCGCTGATCGCACATCGGGTTCATCGAGTCGACACGCAGCGTTGATGTGTGTTTCCGCCATGTTCGTCCATGAGCTGCCGTCCCGACGGTACGGCTGCCTACGATCGGGCCTCGCTCGACGGTGCCACACATCACATGCGAGGGAGCATTCATGACAGAGCGTGCGCAGGCAAATCCCGGTCGCCGGACCGTCCTGGGAGCGGGAGCGGCCGTACTCGGCGCGGCTGCGCTCGGACTTCCCGGCACGGCGGACGCCGCCGAGCGGTCCGGTGGCCACGACGGCGACCCCGGCAGTCGGCTGGACCTTCCCGTGCCGACCGTCATCGGCCACCGCGGCACGAGCGGCTACCGACCCGAGCACACCCTCGGCTCGTACCAGCTGGCCCTCGACATGGGCGCGCACATCATCGAGCAGGACCTGGTCCCCACCAAGGACGGCCATCTCGTCTGCCGCCACGAGAACGACATCACCGCCACCACCGATGTATCGGCCCACCCCGAGTTCGCCGGCCGCAGGACCACCAAGACGGTCGACGGGGTCTCCCTGACCGGCTGGTTCACCGAGGACTTCACCCTCGCCGAGCTGAAGACGCTGCGGGCCAAGGAGCGCATACCGGGCAACCGTCAGAAGAACACCCTCTACGACGGCCGCTGGGAGGTCCCCACCTTCGAAGCGGTGCTCCAGTGGGCCGACCGCGAGGGCCGCAGGCGCGGCAAGCAGATCTGGCTGTACGTCGAGACCAAGCACCCCACGTACTTCCGGGGCCTCGGGCTCGGCCTGGAGGAGCCGCTCGCCAAGCTGCTGCGCCGCTACAACCGCCACCGCACGCAGTCCCCGCTGATCCTTCAGTCCTTCGAACCCAGCAGCATCCAGCGGCTGTCGAAGCTCGTCGCCTCCCCGCGCGTCGTCCTGCTCTCCGGCGCCGGATCGCGGCCCTGGGACTTCGTCGCGACCGGCGACCCGCGCACGGTCGACGACCTCGTGACCCCCGCGGGGCTGAAGTGGATCGCGTCCTTCGCGCAGGGCATCGGCCCCACGCTGGACCTGATCATTCCCAAGGACGCGTCGGGCCGGCTCACCACGCCGACCTCCCTCGTGCAGGACGCGCATGAGGAGGGCCTGATCCTGCACCCGTACACGATGCGCAACGAGAACTCGTTCCTGCCCGCCGACTTCCGTCGCGGTACCGACCCCAACGCGTACGGCGATGCCTTCGGCGCGTTCCGGACGTACTTTGCGACCGGTATCGACGGGATCTTCTCCGACAACCCGGACACCGCCCTGCTCGCCGCCGAGGACTTCACGAAGAGCTGACACAGCGCCCCGCGTCAGCACCCGGCCGGCCATGCCCCGGTCGGGTGATGCGCCCCGCGGACGGCAACCGCCCGTCCGCGGCGGCGCGTCGGGTGAGGCATGACGCTTCCCGCAGACGCCGCCCCCACCGCCGTCGTGCGCGCCCTGTACCCCCTCGTCAGCGCCGAGGCGATGGCCGAGGCCGGCTGCGCGGCAGCGGGCGCGGCCGTCGAACCCGCCGATCTCGAACAGACCGTCTGGCTGCGGCTGCTGGAACTGCTCGCGGACCGGACACCGCCCGCCGACCCGGCCCGCTGGGTCCGCGACACCGTACGGGAGGAGGCGCGTCGCGCCCGCCGTACCGCGCGGCGCGAACGTCCGTACGCCGATGGGACCGTCCCGGACCCGGCCGACTGCCCCGAGCGGTCCGCCGTCGGTGCCGACGAACGCCGCGCGCTGCACGCCGCGGTGGAGCGGCTGCCCGGACGGTGCGCGAGCCTGCTGGCGGCGATGCTCTCCCCGAGCGATTCCACATACAAGGAAATCGCAGGGAAGTTGGGTATGTCACAAGGCAGCTTGGGGCCGATCCGTTCCCGATGCCTTGGATGTCTGCGCAGAATGCTCGCGGCGGAGGTTGCCGTTCCTGAACTGCGGGGATAGGAGCAGGGGCAACCGGTGGACCAGGTGAGCGGGAGGCATGCACACATGGGCATGAGTGTGATCATCTCGGCGGCGACCGCGGAGGACGCCGAACAGATACTGAAGCTCCAGTACCTCTGTTTTCAGAGCGAGGCGGAGCTCTACGGCAATTACCGCATCGACCCGCTGGTCCAGACCCTCGACTCGGTCCGGGACGAAGTGACCGCGAACCTGGTGTTCGTGGCACGGCTCGGTGACGAAGTCGTCGGCTCAGTACGCGGATCCACCGATCCGGACGGCACCGGAGAGATAGGGAAGCTCTGTGTGCACCCCCGGCTCCAGGGGCACGGGCTCGGCGCCCGTCTGCTGAACGCCGCGGAGTCCGCACTCGCCGATCAGCGGTCGGCCACCCGGTTCCGTCTGCACACCGGGCACCGCAGCGAGACCAATCTGTGGCTCTACCGGCGAGCGGGTTACGCCCCTGTGGGCAGCGCCACCGGTCAGGACGGTGTCCGGCTCATCCTTCTGGAGAAGGACGTCGCCGAACAGGCCTACGTCGCCAGCGTCTAGGGGCGTGTTTCGAAAGCTCCGCCTGCCGGGCGGCGCGACAGGCAGGGCTTGCCGGGCGGCGCGACAGGCAGGGCTTGCCGGGCGGGGCGCCCGGGGTGTTACGCGTTCTTCGCGCGACGCAGCCAGATCATCCCGGTGACCGGCAGGATCACCGGGATGAACAGGTAGTCCCTGCCGAGGTACGACCAGACGGTGGCGTCAGCGAAGGCGGACGGCTCGACCAGCGTCCACGTACCGACGATCAGTACGCCCGCGAGCTCGGCGGCGCAGCACACCAGCGCCGTCCGGCGCGCCTTCTCGCCGCCGCGCACCAGCGAGTACGTGATGAAGCCGTACACCAGCGCGGCGACGGCCGACAGCACATAGGCGAGCGGCGCCCTGCCGAAGTCCAGGATCATCTGGACGATCGCGCGGGAGGCGGCGGCCACGGTGAACACCCCGTAGAACCAGACCAGTACGCGGCCCGGCCCGGTGCCCAGCTGGAAGCCGGTCTTCTCGCCGGCGGCGCGGCGATCGGTGTCGGTCACGTCAGCTTCCCCAGATGTCGTAGAGCCGTACTTGCAGGACGGCCAGTACGACCGCGCCCGCGGCCACCGTCACCGAGCCCCACCGGGTCCGCTCGGCCAGCGACAGGAAACCCGCTGCGGGCACGGCCGCGAAGGCGCCGATCAGATAACAGATGAAGATCGTCATGCCCTGCTCCGGCCGCTCGCCCCGGGCCAGCAGCACGATGCCCGCCACCAACTGGGCCAGCGCCAGCAGCGACACCACGGCCATTCCGATGAAGTGCCAGTCCTTGGTCGGCTGGTCCCGGTAGGCGGCGAAACCGCACCAGGCGGCGAGGGCGAGCGCGGCCACGGCGACCGCGACCGTCAGGGCGACAAGCATGAGGCGAGGGTATTACGGACCGGACGGTGTCCCGCGTGCGCCCCCGCGCCCGGGCCGGCCGGTGCGGATACGTGTGCAGATCCGCGCCCGGGCGGTGCGTCCGACAGCAGCGATCAGGGCCGTGGCCTTGGACACAACGCACCACACGTGCGGGCCGCTCGACGATGGGTTCCCACTGCCCGGTCGCCCGTATCGTCGCAGGTCACGGACGGTGTCATCGGGAGCGCGGCCGTCCGGTGGAGCGGTCCACGGACTGACCGGGAGTGTCCGCTATTCGGACACCCGGGCTCGGTGGAACCTGACGTCTGTTTTACTTGCCCCATGACCACGACGAGCAGCCGCATCCTTGCGACCGAGGCGATCACCACGCCCGGTGCTCGTTGTATGTGTCGAATGCGCGCCTTCTGAGGGCCCCCGCCTGAGCCTCGCGCCCCGAAGCGAGACCGAGCCCCTGCCGTCCGCACCCAGCGGAACGAGCCTGCCCCGCATGCGCTGCCCCCCCGGTCACCCGCCGCCCGCAGCCCTGCCGAGACCCATGGGCCCGAACATCCGAGTCCGAACAGTCTCATCAGACGAACGCCCCGTGCCCGGCGGACACCGCGCCGTGCACTCGACAGTGACGGAAACCCTGTGATCACCACTACGGGCCTCACGAAGGTCTACCAGTCGCGCGACCGTGAGGTCGCCGCTCTGGACGGCGTCGACCTGCACGTCCGCGAGGGCGAGGTGTACGGCGTCATCGGACAGAGCGGCGCCGGCAAATCCTCCCTGATCCGCTGCATCAACCTGCTCGAACGCCCCACCTCCGGCACCGTGACCGTGGCCGGCCAGGACCTCACCGCCCTCGCGGGCCGGGGCCGCCGGGCAGGCAAGGGGCTGCGCGAGGCGCGCAGCCGCATCGGCATGGTCTTCCAGCACTTCAACCTGCTGGCCTCGCGCAACGTCCAGGACAACATCGAGCTGCCGCTCGAGATCCTCGGCGTCCAGGGCCGGGAGCGCACCCGCAAGGCCCTCGAACTCCTCGACCTGGTCGGTCTCGCCGACAAGGCGAAGGCGTACCCCGGCCAGATTTCCGGCGGTCAGAAGCAGCGCGTCGGCATCGCCCGCGCCCTCGCCGGGGATCCCAAGGTGCTGCTCTCCGACGAGGCGACCTCCGCCCTCGACCCCGAGACGACCCGGTCCATCCTGCAGCTGCTGCGCGACCTCAACCAGCAGCTCGGCCTGACCGTCCTGCTGATCACGCACGAGATGGACGTCGTCAAGACGATCTGCGACTCGGCCGCGCTCATGCGGAAGGGACGCATCGTCGAGTCCGGCACCGTCGGCGAACTGCTCGCCACCCCCGGCTCCGAACTGGCCCACGAGTTGTTCCCTGTCGGGGGTACGGCCTCCGGCCCCGACCGCACGGTCGTCGACGTCACCTTCCACGGCGAGGCGGCCTCCCAGCCGGTGATCTCCCAGCTCTCCCGTACGTACAACATCGACATCTCGATTTTGGGCGCCGCGATGGACACCGTCGGCGGCAACCAGATCGGCCGGATGCGGATCGAGCTGCCCGGCCGTTTCGAGGAGAACGTCGTACCCATCGGCTTCCTGCGCGAGCAGGGCCTGCAGGCCGAGGTCGTGGACACGGCCGCCGACATCCCCGTACAGACTCCCGCCCCGCTCGCCCAGACCCCGCTCGCCAAGGAGGCGGCCAAGTGACCTGGTCCGAAATGCAGCCGCTGCTGTCCCAGGGAACCGTCGACACCCTCTACATGGTGCTGTGGTCCGCGCTCGTCACCGTCCTCGTCGGACTGCCCCTCGGCGTGCTGCTGGTCCTCACCGACAAGGGCGGACTGCTCCAGAACACCGTGGTGAACAAGGTCATCGGCGTGATCGTGAACATCGGCCGCTCGCTGCCGTTCATCATCCTGCTGATCGCCCTGATCCCCTTCACCACCTGGGTCGTCGGTACCTTCATCGGCCCGACCGCGATGATCGTGCCGCTCGCCGTCGGCGCCATCCCGTTCTTCGCCCGGCTCGTCGAGACATCGATCCGCGAGGTCGACCACGGGCTCGTCGAGGCCGTCCTGTCGATGGGGGGATCCATCCCGACGATCGTCCGCAAGGTCCTGCTGCCGCAGGCCCTGCCGTCGCTCGTCTCCGGGATCACCACCACCGTCATCGTGCTCATCGGGTACTCCGCGATGGCCGGCGCGGTCGGTGGCGAAGGGCTCGGCTCCAAGGCCGTCACCTACGGATTCCAGCGCTTCGACAACCGGTTCATGCTCATCACCGTCGCGCTGCTCATCGTCATCGTGACCGCGGTCCAGCTGATCGGCGACCTCGCCGTACGCCTGCTGGCCCGCCGGGGCCACACCGCCTCCTGAGACTTTCTCTCCGCTCACAAGCCCGAACTCCTTGTCCGGGCGCACCACCCTCACCACCAGAAAGAGGCACTTTTCGTGCGTAAGAACATCAAGATCACCGCAGCTGCCGCCGCCACCGCCGCCCTCGCCTTCGGCCTCACCGCCTGCGGCACGTCGTCCGACCCGGCCTCCAAGAGCGAGACCGGCGCGAAGGCCGACACCTCCAAGGCGCTCGTCGTCGCCGCGTCCCCGACGCCGCACGCCGACATCCTGAACTTCGTCAAGAAGAACCTGGCGGCCAAGGCGGGCCTCAAGCTCGAGGTCAAGGAGTTCACGGACTACGTCCTGCCGAACACCGCGACCGAGAACGGCCAGGTCGACGCCAACTTCTTCCAGCACCAGCCGTACCTCGACGACTTCAACAAGAAGAACAACACCCACATCGTCGCGGTCGCCAATGTGCACCTGGAGCCGCTCGGCCTCTACTCCAACAAGGTCAAGAACCTGAAGGACATCAAGGCCGGCCAGACCATCGCCGTACCGAACGACACCACCAACGAGGGCCGCGCCCTTCAGCTCCTCGCCGCGAACGGCCTGATCACCATCAAGGACGGCGTCGGTACCAACGCCAAGATCAGCGACATCACGGACAAGAAGGGCCTGGAGTTCAAGGAGCTGGAGGCCGCAACCGTCCCCCGCGCCCTGAACGATGTCGACGCCGCCGTCATCAACGGCAACTACGCCATCGAGGCCAAGCTCAAGCCCGCCAAGGACGCCCTCGCGCTGGAGAAGGCGGACGGCAACCCGTACGCCAACATCCTCGCTGTGAAGGAGGGCAACGAGAAGGACGTCCGCGTCCAGAAGCTCGTGAAGCTCCTCCACTCCGACGAGGTCAAGAAGTTCATCGAGGACACCTATCAGGGCTCGGTCATCCCCGCCTTCGGTCCCCTCGGCAACTCCTGACATCCCTACCGCATCCGCGTGGCCGAGCCCCGCGCACCCCACCGGGGGGCGCGGGGGGGCCCCCGGCGGCCCCCGGCCGGGGCCCGGGGCGGCCCCGTCTGGTATAAAAAAAACCGAGCCCACCCGACGGGGGGGGAACCGGTGGGGTATAA
>NZ_JBLVKW010000019.1:0-123497 GCF_048270745.1 Streptomyces sp. NPDC056231
ACGGCACCGAGGTCCAGGTCCGCCGCCCGAAAGCGGGTCGTCCGGGCCGCAAGGCCTTCGTGTCCGGCAAGAAGAAGCAGAACACGATCAAAACCACGACCTTCAGCGACGGCCAGGGCCGCACCCTGTTCAGCGGTGTGGTCCGGCCCGGTCGCATGCACGACCAGACCGCCGTGCGCAGCGAGGGCATCGCCGAACAGTTCCGTCAGTACCCCGATGTCAAGGCCAAGGTCGACGAGGGCTACCGTGGGCTGGCCAACGAGTTTCCTGACCAGGTCGACGCCCCACCGAAGAAGCCCAAGGACGACGCCCCACTGGGCGAACACCACGCCTGGCGCGAGCGACGTCGCCGGCAGTCCTCGGCACGGATCCATGTCGAGCACACCAACGCCGAGTACAAGCAGTGGCGGCCCCTGCAGCGGTTCACCGGCCGCCGCGAGACCTACACGGAGACCCACCTCGCCATCGTCGGACTGGTCTCCGACCGCTCCGCCCGCAGGCCCACGCGACGCAAGCCCGGCACCGAACTCGTGCTCGCCCGGCAGGCCGCCTGCTGATCACCCACCAGCCGACTCGTCAGGCGAACATGCCCCGACCTCAATCGCTCCCAAGGTCGTTAGTCGTCCGGCAGGTGGTACACGGCGAGGGCCGCGGTGTCGTCGTCGAGGCGGTTGTTGCTGTAAGTGAGGAGATCGTGATGGAGGCGATCGAGGAGTTCCCGGGGCTGGAGGGGGCCCCAGGAGAGGACACGTTGGCGGAGCGGGTAGAAGGCCCCGGTGGGGTCGCGTGTTTCTGTGACGCCGTCGGTGTAGAACAGCAACTGGTCGCCGGGGCGGAAGGGGTATTCGTCGACGCGGTACGCCTCCGTGAGGAGCATGCCGAGGTTGAGGGGCGGTGCGGGGTCGGCCGTCTCCAGCTCGGTGACCTCGTCGGAGCGGATGAGGAGGGGCGGGGGGTGGCCGCAGTTGACGATGCGGACCACGTGCTGGCGGGGGATCTCCGCGAAGACAGCAGTGACGAAGCGTTCACCCACGTCGTTTCCGGCCATGCGGGCGGCCCTGCGAGTCATGCTCGTCTCCGCCCGGCGGGCAACGGCGGCGAGGTCGGGTTCGTCGTGGGCGGCCTCGCGAAAGGCGCCTAGGAGGGTGGCGGCCGTCTCGACGGCAGGGAGTCCCTTGCCCCGGACGTCGCCGATGACGAGGCGGAGTCCGTACGTGGTGGGGACGGCCTCGTACAGGTCACCGCCGATGCGTGCTTCCGCGGCGGCGGACAGGTAGAGGTCTTCCACCAGAATGGGGCCGATGCGGTGAGGGACCGGGCTGAGCAGGACACGCTGCGCGATCTCGGCCACGAAACGCACGGTGGCGAGGGTGCGTTCCCGGCGCACGCGGTGGGCAGCCAGGATTGTTCCGAGAACGCCCAGCAGAGCGGTGCACAGGTAGGCGGCCACGTAGTGGCGCTCCCACACGTATTCCACCTGGCGGCCCGCGCAGCACGGGGTGCCGGCCAGCACCGCTTCGAAGGCGATCGCGAACACGGTGATGGCGGCGACGGCAGCGGGGCCGTGGGCGAAGGCGGCGATCACGGGGAGGGCGATGAGCATGAAACTCACCGGCCACTCCACGGGCGTAATGGGTTCGAGCGCCAGGACCCCCGCGACGTAGAAGGCGGGCAGCCAGCGCATCCAGGCGGGCACGGCCGGCACCTGCGGGCCCCCACCGCCAGGCCGTGCTGCCGATCCGCTCGCCGCCCCGGGGCGGCCTGGCCGCCTCACCGCTCACTTCGTCGCGGAGTGAGCGACGCGAGCACGGAGGCTGCCCGGTCGCAGGACGAAGCTACTGTGTGGCCTGCACGCGGACGGCGGTTCTGGTGGCTCCACTCACACAGCCTGTACACGCGGGACTCCTGGCACATGAGGTGGTCAAGAGGTCCATCTTGCTGCGCTGCGGGGCTTTGGGCCGACCATTGCTCCAGCCCATGGCATGTCAGGACCGTTGTGCGGGGTCGGCCCGCCGGGAGGTGGCGGTGGTGCGTCCGCAGGTGTGAGTGGTGGGCGGCACCGGCTCCCGGAGGACGGAGTCTCCTCACCCGGGTGGCGAGGCGGTGCTCCGGCCCGCTGGGGAAGGTCGGTGACTGCCGGACCGGGGGTGGCGGCCGTCGGCCGAGTCCGCTCAGCGCGCTGCTGTCGGCGTGCGGTCCGAGCATTCGCCGACGCCGGTGGGCTGGAGGAATGCGTACCGACCGTAGGCGGCACACCCGACCACGGCGATGCCTGGGCCCGGCCCTGGCAGCGGGCCGACGGCCCCGAGTCCGTCGACTGCGCGGACTTCCGCTCGGCCGCCGGATTCGCAGCGACGGGGGTCGTGCAATGATCGACTACCTGCTCACGCCGAGCCCGGCTATCGCTTCCAGCAATACGGACAGGGAAGGGAATTCGCACGTGGACCTGCTGACTGCGCTGCGCACCCACCGGATCGTCGCCATCGTGCGCGGCGACGACGCGGACGCCGCACTCAGGACCGTACTGACCCTGGCCGAGGAGCACTTCCCGCTCATCGAGGTCTCCCTCAGCGGCAAGGACACACTCGACGTCATTCGCCGGGCCCGCGCCGCCCTCGGCTCTGGTGCTCCGCTCGGCGCGGGCAACGTCCTGACGGCACAGCACGCACAGGCGGTACGTGACGCGGGAGCCGACTTCGTCGTCACTCCAGCCGTCTGTGAGGCCGTCACGGAGGCCAAGCGCCTCGGGCTGCCGGTGCTCGCGGGGGTGATGACCCCGAGCGACATCGTTGCGGCGCAGCGGCTCGGTGCGGACGCGTTCAAGATATTTCCCGCGGCGCAGGCCGGCGGCCCCGGATATCTGAAGGCGCTGCACGGCCCGTTCCCGGACGCGCCGTTCGTGCCGGCCGGGGGAGTGGACGCCGACGCGGCCAGTACCTATCTCGCGCACGGCGCCACCGCGGTGGGCGTCGGCTCGCCGCTGATCGGCGACGCGGCCGACGGCGGCAGCCTCGACGCGCTCCGCGAGCGGGTCCGTGCCTTCCGCGACGCCGTATGTGCCAGCGCTTCCGCGGATCCCACGCGATGACCGTCGGCACACCGGCCGTGTGCTGGCAGGACCGGCTCGGGCTCGGGGAAGGGATACGCGCGGTCGACGGCGGCATCGTCCTCGTAGACATCCTCACCGGACGGCTGCTGGCCGGACCGGCGGACCGTACGGCTCCGCTGACGCAACTCGCCAGGCTGTCCGTACCCCTGGGGGCGGTCGCCCGCGTCCACGGACGCCCGGGCACCTGGATCGCGGCCGCCGGAACGGGTGTCTGCCTGATCCTTTCGGACGGGCGGACCGAGTGGCTCTCACGCCTGGAGGACGGGGCTGCGTCGGCCATGCGGATGAACGACGCGACCGCCGATCCGTTCGGCAGATTCTGGGCCGGCAGCATGGCCTACAGCGCCGAGGACGGCGCGGGCTCCCTGTACCGTATCGACTATGACGGCACGGTGATCCGGGTGCTGGACGGCCTCACTGGACCCAACGGCCCCGCGTTCAGCGCGGACGGCACCGTGATGTACCTCGCCGACAGTGTGAAGGGGGTCATCCGCCGCTACCCGGTCGACCCCGGCACCGGGCTGCCGGGTACGCCGGACACCTTCGCCGTGTTCGACCGCGGCTGCCCCGACGGCATGACGGTGGACGCTGAGGGAGCCCTGTGGACCGCGGTCTGGGGCGCTGGCGCCGTCCACCGCTACCGCGCCGACGGCACCCTGGACCAGCAGATCAGGCTCCCCGTGACGCAGCCCGCCGGGTTGTGCCTCGACGGGGACACCCTGTACGTCACCAGCGCCCGGCACGGCCTTGCCGCACCCGGACCGCTGGACGGTGCGGTCTTCGCCGTGCGCGTCGGGGTGCCCGGCCTGCCGCATTCCGCCTACCGCCCCGGGACGGCCGAGTGACCGCGATCCACGCGTTCCGGGAAACCCACTGGCGGCCCGCCCCGGGACCGGTGACCTGTATCGGTGAGACCATGGCCGCGCTGGTCCCGGAACCCGTCGCCCCACTGGACGGCCGGTTCTGCTCGGGGTCCGGATCGCAGGCGCCGAGTCCAATGTGGCGATGTACCTCGCCGACCACGGGGTGCCCGCCCGCTGGGGCTTCGCGCTCGGTGACGACCCGTTCGGACGCCGGATCTGCGCCGAAGTGGCCACGTCCGGCGTCGACACCAGCGGCGTACGCACTGACCGGCACCGCCCGACCGGACTGCTCGTCAAAGACCCCGGCGTCGACGGCACCCGGGTCCACTACTACCGCCGCGGCTCCGCCGCCTCTGCCCTGACCCCGGACCTCTGGACGACGATGCCGTGTGCACCGCCGCGCTCGTCCACCTCAGCGGCATCACCCCGGCGCTCTCGGCGGGCTGCCGGGATGTGCTCACCGCGCTGCTGGAGCCCGCGATCGGTGAACGCCCCTGCTCCGTCAGCTTCGACGTCAACCACCGGGCCGCCCTGTGGACGGACGGTACGGCGGCCTCCATCCTGCTCGGGCTCGCCCGGCCGGGCGGACATCACGTTCGTCGGCCTCGACGAGGCCCAGGCCTTGTGGGGAGGCAGACTGGCCGACGCCTGTGCCGTGCGGGACCTGCTGCCGGAACCGCGCATCCTCGTCGTCAAGGACGGCGGGGCGAGCGGCCGCGCCTTCGACGGCTCCCGGGTCCACACCGTGCCCGCGCCGCGGGTCGAGGCTGTCGAACCGGTGGGCGCCGGTGACGCGTTCGCGGCCGGGTTCCTTGCCGGGCTGCTGCGCGGCGAGGACACCGTACGGGCGCTGCGACTGGGGCATCTCACGGCAGGCGCCACGCTGCGGGTCGTCGGCGACCACGGCCTACTGCCGGACCGTGCCTGCTGTAGTTCTTCGACTGCGCGGCGATGGCGTGGTCGAGGGTGGGCACCAGGGTGCCGTCCACGATGAGTACGGCGTCCTCGGCAAACCGCTTACGGGGCTGGAGCGCGAGCATCGGCCGGAGGTCATCGATGATCCGGTGGGCTGCAGACTTCGAAATGCCGAACAGCGGAGCGATCTGCCGCATCGTCAAGTCCGTCCGCCAGTAGGCCGCGACGAGCAGCGCCCTGTCCTCCCGCGGAAGGCTCCACGGCCGGCCCCTGCAGGCCCTGTCCGCGCCGTTGCTCCGCAGCACGATCACCAGCTTGCTGAACAGGCGCGGGCTCAGTCCGGTGAACGGGGCTACAGGGCGGGAAGTCGTGAGGGAGGTAGCGCCACTGCACTCCGGTGCGGTCCACGTAGAGGATGGCGTCCAGGATGGTACGCAGATCGTGCTCGGGCGGGCGGCCGATGCTCAGGGCCCTGCTGCGGCGCTCGAGACGCCAGGCTGCAAGGACCGGTTCGATCAACCCCCAGCGGGCATCGGACAGATCACTCGGATACGGGCGGCGTTCGGTCATGTTCTGGACGTACTGCTTGGAGCGGCACGTGCCCAGGCGTGCGATGCCGAGAGCGGGAGCAAAGCCGATGCGCCCTCCCGTCTTGGGATGAGGCAGTCCCAGGACATATTCCGTCCCGCCCGTCACTCCAGAAGAGCGCTCTGAAGACACTCGTCTCACCGGCCTCAAGGGCCCCTCATCCACACACCGAAGAATCACCAACTATCCAAGCGAACAGGAGGAACACGCCCTTATTGATCAGAAACTCATTGGGTTCTCGTCCAGGATGTAGCGGACGTGTGGGCCGCCGAAGTAGCCGCGGACGATGTGTGGCTGGCGCTGGCGTCTGTAGAAGAAGGGGCGTGTCTCCGCGGCGAGTTCGGCCTGATTCCGGGCTCGGTGCTGTTTGGGCAGGCTGTGTTTGAAGTCGGCGTTGACCAGTTCGTCGGGGTTGAGCTCGGGCGAGTATGGGGGCAGGAAGTGCAGCTTGACGTCGTCGGGGTGGGCGGCGAGCCAGTCGCGGACCTTCTTGGAGCGGTGGGCGGGGTGTCCGTCGACCACGAGATGGACCTTGTGGTCGAAGTGGCCGGCGAGCCGGTCCAGGAAGCGGCACATCACCTCGGCGGTGAAGCTCTCGGTGAAGACCATGAAGTGTATCCGGCCCTTGGTGCTGATCGCCGACATCGCGTTGACCGAGAACCGGTTCCCGCTCCGCCGCACCACGGGTGTTCTGCCCTTCTCGCCCCAGGTGCGGCCGGTGACCTGGTCGGAGCGGATGCCGACTGGGTCGGCGAAGAGGATCTCACCGCCGTCTTTCCTCGCCTTCACGCGGATCTTCGGCCAGGTCTCCTCGTGCCAGCGCGCCACGGCCTCAGGGTCCTGCTCGGCGGCCCGCTTGTAGGGGCGCTGGAAGGAAAGCCCCCACCGTTTGAGGTACTTGCCCACCCCCACCTCGGTCAGCCGCACCCGGTACAGCTTCGCGATCAACTCTCCCACCAGCCTCCGCGTCCACAACTGCCCACTCAACCCCATGTCACAGGGCCGGTGATCGAGGACCGCCTGCCGCACGGCGGCCTGCTCGGCCTCCCCGAGCACCTGGTGCACCCCGACCGGCTTGCCGCGCGGGCGCATGACCAGTGCCTCCTGCCCGCCGGCTGCCACTTCGTCCACCAGATGTCGACCGCCTTCAGCGACACCCGAACACCGCCGCCACGTCCTCGCGGTCCCGCCCCGCCACCAGTGCGGCCACCGCCCGCAGCCGCAGGGCTTCCTGCGCCGACGGCGACAGAGGCCGCGCGTCCCCCACCAGATCGCACATACCCCACCAACGACCCAGAACCCGAACCGTTTCTGATCAAATAAGGCCCAGGAAAGACGGTTAGGGTTTCACTCATGACGGATTCGTATGCCGACCCGGGAACCCCGGATCACCGAAGTGCTGCGCGTTACCTGTGGTGGCTGACCATGAGTCAGCGCCGACGGGTGACGGGTGGTGCGGTGATCGGCACCCTCTGGATGGTCTGCCTCCTGCTGCCGCCGTACCTCATGCAGCGTGCGATCGACGACGGGCTCCAGCGGGGGAAGACCGGCGTCCTGGTCGGCTGGGTGGCCGCACTGGTCGGCGCCGCGCTGCTCAACGCATGGCTCGGCATCATGCGCCACCGCATCATGACACGGGTCCGGATGGACGCTACCTTCCGGACCATCAAGGTCGTGGTCGCGCACTCCACTCGGCTGGGTGCCGAACTGCCCCGAAAGGTGACGGCCGGCGAGGTGGCCAGCATCGGTGTGGGCGACGTCGCGCAGATGAGCCAGACACTGACGATTACCGGCCCGGGCGTCGGCGCTGTCGTCGCGTACCTGGTGGCGGCCGCGCTGCTGCTGTCGGTCTCCGTCCCGCTCGCCCTCGTGGTCCTGCTGGGGGTGCCGTTGCTCGCGGTCGTGGTCGGGCCGCTGCTGGAACGCCTCCAGCGCGCGGAGTCCAAGTATCGCGAGCAGCAGGGGGCGCTGACCGCCCGGCTCGGGGACATCGTCGGCGGCATGCGCGTACTCAACGGCATCGGCGGTAAGGAGATGCTGGCCGGCCGCTACCTGCGCGGATCGCAGGACCTGCAGGCCGAGGGCTACCGGGTCGGCGCGGTGACCAGCTGGATCCAAGCGCTCTCGGTCGGCCTGCCCGCCCTCTTCCTCGGTTTGGTGACCTGGCTGGCCGCCCGGATGGCCGCCGAGGGCACCATCACGATCGGCACGCTGGTCGCCGTCTACGGCTACGTCGCCGTCCTGGTGGTACCGGTCTCCAACTTCATCGAGGGCGGATACGACCTCACCAGGGGTCTGGTGGCCGCTCGACGGGTGGTCCGGATGCTCGACCTGAAGCCCGCCTTCGAAGACGCCGCAACACTTCGGCCGACCCATGACGAGCCATCAGCCCTGTACGACGGCGACACCGGTGTGGAACTGGTCCCGGGCCGGCTGACCGCGATCGTGAGCGCTCGCCCGGCCGATTCCGCGGCCGTGGTCGACCGGCTCGGCCGGTACAGCGCGTCCGCTGCGACCTGGGGCGGCGTGCCGCTCGCCGAGGTCGCCCTGGCCGAGATCCGCAGCCGGATCGTGGTGGCGGACAACGACGCAGACTTCTTCTCCGGCACGCTGCGCACCGTGGTCGGCGGCCGGTCCGAGCACACCGGCCCGTCCATCGCCCAGGCCGTCAGAGACGCCGCGGCGGAGGACATCGTGCAGGCACTGCCCGATGGCCTGGACACCATGATCCAGGCCCAGGGCAGCAACCTCTCCGGCGGTCAGCGCCAGCGGCTGCGGCTGGTCCGTGCCCTGCTGGCGGACCCGGAGGTGCTCCTGCTGGTCGAGCCCACCTCCGCCGTGGACGCCCACACCGAGGCCGCCATGGCCGCTGGGCTGCGCCGGGCGCGGACCGGGCGCACCACCGCCCTCACCTCGACCTCCCCCGTCCTCCTGGAGCAGGCCGACACCGTCTGCTACCTCGTCGACGGCCGTCTGGCGGCGGCCGGCCCGCACCAGGAGCTGCTCGCATCAGAGCCCGGCTACCGCGCGCTGGTGGCCCGCGGCGAAACCGCCACCGAGTCCACGCCCGCCGAGGAGGCCGTCCGATGACTGCTCAGACCGAGACCGCCCCCGGGCGGCTCCCGATCGCCGGTCCCGCCGAGGTCCGCCGGGCCGCCGTGCGTCTGATGGGGCAGGATGGCCGTGCGGTCGCCGCGATGCTGACCCTCAACGGACTGGCCGCGGCCGCCGGTCTGGGCGGCCCCTGGCTGCTGGGCCGGATCATCGACGACGTCCGGGGCGGCGCCGGGATCGGACACGTCGACCGACTCGCCCTCGGCATCCTCTGCTTCGCGCTCGCGCAGCTGCTCCTCGGCCGCTTCGCCCGCTACGCCGCTCACCGCTTTGGCGAGCGGACTCTGGCGCGGATCCGAGAGCGGTTCGTCGACAGCTCCCTCGCCCTGCCCGCTTCGGTGGCCGAACGCGCCGGCGCCGGTGACCTGCTGACGCGCGGCACCGCCGACGTCGCCAGCGTCGGCACCACCCTGCGCGACGCCGGGCCGGAGGTCTCCGTGGCGCTCGTCCAGATCCTCCTGATCCTGGTCGCCATGCTCGCGGTCAACCCGCTGCTCGGCATCTGCGGGTTGCTCTGCCTCTCCGGGATCTGGTTCGCCACCCGCTGGTACCTGCACCGTGCACACGCGGGTTACCTCGCCGAAGGCGCCGCCAACTCCGCGCTGATCGAGATCCTCACCTCCACCGCGACAGGGGCCCGCACCGTCGAGGCCCTGGGCCTCCAGGGCCGCCGGATCGCCGCCGCGGCCGAGGCGGTCGAGCACTGCCGGGTCACCCGTACCTACACCCTCAACCTGCGCACCGTGCTCTTTCCCGTGGTCGAGTTCTCGTACATCGCCCCGGTCGCCGGCATCCTGCTGCTCGGCGCCGCCCTGCGCGACACCGGCGCGGTCACCACCGGCGCGGTGGTCGCCTGTGCTCTCTACTCCTGGAAGCTCTCCGAGCCGCTGGACAAGGTCCTGCTCTGGCTCGACCAACTCCAGCGCAGCAACGCCTCCTTCGCCCGAGTCGAGGGCATCGGCCAGGTGGACGCCCCGGCCGTGACCGGCGGCGGCCGGCCCGAGGACGACCGGATCGACGTGGTCGACGTCCGGTACGCCTACCAGGGCGAGCGGGACGTCCTGCACGGCGTCGACCTCACCGTCCGTCCGGGCGAGCGGCTGGCGGTCGTCGGCCCGTCCGGAGCCGGCAAGTCCACTCTGGGCCGGCTGCTGGCCGGGGCGGAGACGCCCCGCACCGGACGGGTGACGGTGGGGCAGGTGCCTGTCGCCGAGCTCGACCCGGCCCAGTTGCGCCGACACGTCGTCCTGGTCTCCCAGGAGCATCACGTCTTCCTCGGCACCGTCCGGGACAACCTCCTGATCGCCGCGCCCGCCGCGACCGACCAGGACCTGCACGCGGTGCTGGCCGCCGTCGATATCGACTGGGTGGACGAGCTGTCGGACGGGCTGGACACCGAACTCGGTGCCGGTGGGCTCCGTCTGGACGCCCAGCAGGCCCAGCAACTCGCCCTGGCCCGGGTGGTCCTGGCCGATCCGCACACGCTGATCCTGGACGAGGCCACCTCCCTGCTCGACCCGACCACGGCCCGGCACACCGAGCGCTCGCTGGCGGCTGTGCTCAAGGAACGCACCGTGATCGCCATCGCCCACCGCCTGCACACCGCCCACGACGCGGACCGGGTCGCGGTCATGGACGGCGGCCGGGTGACCGAATTGGGCAGTCACGAAGAGCTGTTGGCGGCCGACGGCGGGTACGCCGCGCTGTGGAAGTCCTGGCACGGCGCCTGAGCGCGCCCCACCCCTCTCGACCTCTCTCGACCAGTATTGATCCGAAACGGTTCGGGTTCTGGGCCGTTGGTGGGGTGTGAGCGATCTGGTGGGGGACGCGCGGCCTCTGTCGCCGTCGGCGCAGGAAGCCCTGCGGCTGCGGGCGGTGGCCGCACTGGTGGCGGGGCGGGACCGCGAGCACCGGCGCGGGCGAGGGCGCGGTTTCCTGCTCCGCCTCGGCCTCGGTCACGGCGGTGGTCTCGGCAGCCGACGCTGCCAGGGCTTCGACCAGCTCTTCCCGCGCGATCACCCGCCGGTCCAGCTCGATCTCGGCGGCCTCCAACACCCCAGCCAACCGGGCGACTTCCACCCGCAGCCCTTCCACCCGCACACGGGCAGCTGTCTCCCGCTCCTCCAGCATTCCCAGCACCGACGCCATCGCGCACCCCTCGCTCATGGAGCGGAAACAAGACACCGGATGACTCCCTCATTCCGAGCTAGACCATGCCTGACCAGCAGAAATCAAGCGCTCACGTTCGGTTGAGATACGGCTTCTGAGGTCAGAGGTAGACGCTGGACTCATCACCGCGCACGAGATCGCCACCCTCCTGGAGAGCGGTTGGCGGGAGCAGCGGAGGACTGCCGCATGGCTCGTGGCCGTCTCCCGCCGGACCGAGTTCCGTGAGCGCCTCGGGGAGCTCCTGCTGGCCAGCGAGGTCTGCTGTGCTGGGCTGGCCTATTGCCTGACCCTGGCCAGTTTCGGCACGCGGCGCGACGCTGATCTGCTCGTCGCCTACCTTGATCGCTGTCTTCGCCGCCCCGACCTCGCATACGACCAGACCGTGGCCATGGGCGCTCTCGTGTTCATCGACCTGCATCTCGGAGGCGACCAAGCCGCGCGTTTCCTGGGCTTGGGTGGCTTGTGGCAACCACATGCAGCACACCACGGACCCCGCCACCTACCTGAGTCTGATTGGTCGGCTCTGCGCCTTCGTCGACGAATGCGCCGAAGCGAGATAACGGAAAACGGGCCTGCGTTTAATCGCTGGTGTGTGGCCCGGTGGCCCTTGTAGGTTGGCATCGCGACCGCGCCTCCGATGCGCTCGGCTGCGGCTACTTCCTTCTGACAACCAAGTGATGCCGCCGCCCCTTTGATCTCGGCAGGCGCGGGCGTCTCCGCCCCGTCGGACCTTTTGGCCGGGGCCGTCCAATCCTTTGAATCCGGGGGGATTCGCTGCCTCGTTACACCCCACGCGTCTCCAAGATCTGGCCCGAGATGCTCGTGGCCCCGCACGTCTCGGTGGCCGCCCGCTCCCTGCCCCCACCACGGTTCCATCACGGGCCCACCAGGCCGGACTTCCGCACCTACGAGGGCGGCCCGGCCTTCGTCCGGGAGCCCCGCGAGGAGCTTTTCCTCCTTGCGGTCGGCAACTTCGTCTCCCAGCGGACCTTTTACGAGAGCGGTGAGGCGCGGGACGACCGGTACGCCCGTCTCGTCGCTGAACTCGCTGTCCAGGACCCCGTGTGGACGGCCGGCCTGCTGCGCTGGCTTCGCAGCGAGGGCAACATGCGCACGGCGTCCCTGGTGGGCGCCGCCGCGTACGTGCGGGCCCGGCTCGAGGCCAGGGCGTCCGGAGGCCCGTCCAACCGGTCCGTGATCGACTCGGTGCTCCAGCGCGCCGACGAGCCCGGCGAGCTGCTCGCCCACTGGATCTCGGTCTACGGGCGGAACGTGCCGCAGCCCGTGAAGCGGGGCATCGCCGATGGCGTACGTCGGCTGTACACCTCCCGGTCCCTGCTCAAGTACGACACCGCGTCCAAGGGCTTCCGCTTCGGCGACGTGCTCAACCTGGTGCACGCCTTCCCCGACCCGGACAAGCCCTGGCAGGGCGCGCTCTTCCGGTACGCCCTGGACCGCCGGCACCACCCGGAGCAGGCGGTTCCGCCGGCCTCCGATCACCTGCTGACCGCCCACCGGGCCCTGATGGAGTCGGCTGCGGACGAGCGGCGGGTGGTGGTGACCGGGCCGGGCGGCCCCGAGCGGCTGGCCGCTGCGGGCATGACGTGGGAGGCCCTGGCGGGCTGGCTCCACGGACCGATGGACGCCGCCGTCTGGGATGCCGTGATCCCCACGATGGCGCCGATGGCGCTCCTGCGGAACCTGCGGAACTTCGACGAGGCGGGGGTCTCGGACGAAGTCGCGGCCCGGGTTGCCGCACGGCTCTCGGACGCCTCCGAGGTCGCCCGGTCCCGGCAGTTCCCCTTCCGCTACCTGGCTGCCCATCAGCACGCGCCGTCGCAGCGCTGGGCGGCCGCGCTGGAACGGGCACTGGGCCACTCCCTGGCCAACGTACCGCCCCTGCCCGGCCGGACTCTGATCCTGGTGGACCGGTCCGACTCCATGTTCTGGGACACCGTCTCCGAGCGGTCCAAGCTGACTCGGGCGGACGCGGCGGCCGTGTTCGGCACCGCGCTCGCCATGCGTGCCGAGCAGGCGGATCTGGTGGAGTTCGGCTGGAGGAGCGCAGCGGTGCCGTTTGAGCCGGGCGAGCCGGTGCTCGAGGTGCTGAAACGGTTCCACAGCCTCGGAGGCACCTACACCACGAAGGCGGTGCGGACCCATTACCGGGAGCACGACCGGGTCCTGATCGTCACCGACGAGCAGGCCGCCCCCTACGACCTCGGCGGGCCGGCCGAACCGGTTCCGGCCGACATCCCGGTTTACACGTGGAACCTGGCGGGGTACCGGCCCGCCCACGGCCCCACGGGCCCCCACCGGCACACCTTCGGCGGCCTCACGGACGCCGCGTTCCGGATGGTCGGACTCATCGAGGCCAGCCGCGAGGCCGCTTGGCCGTGGACCGCTGAGCTGGCCTGATCCGAAAGGCACGGCGTAGAAGATTCGGACGGTCGGGCCGGATGTGTGGGAGACCTGCCGGGACGTCTACGCCACTGGCGCGCCAGCAGAGGCCATCGCCCCCCCGCACGCTGGCCTCGATAAGCAAGGGCCGCAGAACCGAACACCGCGAACCGTTCTGCCACCCGGACAGCCTGGCGGGACGGCGCTTGCCGGACCAGGATCCAAACGGTGCGTCACGTCGCAACAGGACGAAGGTTCTCAGATGCAGCGCTGGATCGGACTCGCGAGGGGCACGCCGGCCTGCTCGATGCCGGCTTGTGACTTCGGTCGGTCAGGCTGCTGTCAGGCTCTGCGGGACTTACGCTCGCGTGAATCCGTGGCTCCGTTCCACTTTCGCCACATGCAGTGTGTAGTTCTGGTACCACTCGGCTTGCCCGCGCTTTTGCGCCGCGCGGTGCTCGGCGTTGCTCCGCCACTCCGCGAGGGCGTCGGCGTCGCGGAAGTACCCGACGGTGATGCCCAGCCCGCCAGGAGTCTGCGCGTGATCCATCCCCAGGAACCCGGGGACGTCCTTCACCAGGTCTTCCATGCGTGCGTTGGTCTCGCTGTAGCCGCTCTGGTCCTGGGTTCGCACCGTAGTGAAGACAGCCACGTAGTAGGGGGGTTCAAAGGCCTCGACGGGCGTGGCAGGCGCTTCCGAAAGATTGCTCATGGCGCCACCGTAAGGCGGGATGCGCCCAACGATCCAGCGTCTTTCATGAACGGGATGCATAAGGGATCCGGCCCGTGGTCAAGAGTCATTGTCAAGATCTGTGGATCGCGCCGGGCTGAGACGACTTGGTGGACATCCTGATCTTGATGTTGTTCTCGCCGTGCCAGGTGAACTCATGCAGGCCCAGTCGCCGGTAGAGGACCTGGGCTCTCTGGTTGACGGCAAGGACGTCCTGAGTGAGGTCCGGCCCTGCTGGCGGGCGTGCTGCAGGAGGCTGCGGATGAGCTGGCTGTCGATGCTGCGTCTTTGGTGGTCGGGGCAGAGCTCGCAGGGAACACACCCGCCGCGATCACTCGTCCCGAGCTGTTCCGCCCGCCGAGCTGTGATCGGGCACGGCCACCGGATTAGAGTTGATCAAGAAAGCGGTGCCTTCTCTTGTTCTCACCGTGAATACTGTTGCGAACCACCATCACACTCGGGGGATACATGGCCCGCACCAAGCTTCTGAGACCCGCCCTCGCCGCCACACTCCTGGCCTCAGTCACCGCCTGTGGCGCGTCGTCCGTGCCGGATTTCCCGGCAAGCACGCCGACAGGCTCACAGTCCGCCGAGACGCGTCGTTCGGCAAACCCTGCGCCCGTCGCCGCCACCATGCCCGATGTCATCGGCGGCAACGCCGGGCGCGCGTACGAGCAGATGAGCTCCGAATTCGACATGACCTTCAAGGACGCGAGCGGACAGGGCCGTCCTGTGGACGACCCGGCTGCGTGGAAGATCTGCAACTCCCAGCCGGGATCGAACCAGCAGATCACCGAATTCCCGGTGATCTTCAACGTGATGAAGGTTACGGAGAGTTGCACGGACACGGCGCCGAAGTGACGGTCCGAGGACGCCCGCGACCACCACGGTCTTCCATGCCCACGGCGCCTGAACCAATCAGCGCCGTTGGCTTTTTCGCTCCTGCTGGTCGACCGGAGGACTATTTAGTAGACGGTCAACTTTCCACCGCTCGCGTTAGAAAAGGTTGTAGGTGACCACAGCGCGGGCGGGGACTCGGAAGTAATCGTTGACCGTAGGAGAGCGCTCGACCATGACGCTGACGCTGGACCCGGTGGTGCTGGTGGATTGGTAGATCCATACGGGACCCTGCAGGGAAGGGCCGCACAGACCATCCGGGAGATCGATCTCATCGTCAGCAACCCCTTTGGTGCCATACCTCTCATCGAACAGAGGTTCGCCGTCGAGGAGGATGCCCGCGCGGTGAAGGTAGTCCGGCATCTGGTTACTCACGAAGGTGACCACAGCGCTGCCGTTCCGGGTGAAGTAGTGGACGTCGGAGGCGCCAGCGGGTATCGATGCACCCCCGGCGCGGATCACGCCCGGCAACTGCACGTCGCTTCCCTCGCATGCCCGGACGTCGCCGAACGGGTGGAACAGTTCATCCTGGAACAGCCAGACGATCCCTCCGGCCAGCACTGCCAGGACAAGTACGACGATCCCCAGGCACGACAGCATGCGCCACAGCCCGGCCCCGCCGTCAGGCGGACCGCTCACGTTTTCTGGAAACGGCGTCCCTCCTGACTCCTCGCCCGCCCAGTCCCCGCCCCTGGTCTCCGAACCGGCACTCCAGGAATCACTCATGAACGCCCCCTTGGTCTGCCTCGCATGCGGGCACGCGGAGCATATGCCAGTGATCAACCAGACCGGCACTAGAGTATGCGTCGGATCACGGGCGACTCACCTGGCTCGTAGCCACGCATCGAGGACGGTGAAGTCCGCGTCGTCGAGTCCTCGGGAGGAGTCGACCTGATGGAGGAGGGCTTGGCCGTGATGGTGCATGGATACCCAGTCGCGATCAGCGTCGGTGATCTCGTCGTCGACCCAGACGAACGAGCGGCCGACCGCCCATTTCACCAGGGTCCGGGTCTTCCAGTGAAGTCCGAACCACTGGTCCTCGTGTTCATGCTCGGCGGATGACTCCGGCCAGTTCACGACTGGCAGCCTCGGCAGCCCGATCCGGGGTGCCACCTCGGCGTTCGCCTCGTCCTCCCAGGTTGTGGCCCAGATCAGTTCGCACGGCAGCGCCGCCAGCCGAATCCCCACCTCGGGGTTGAGTCGCGCCAGGTGAGGGTGGGGGCCTGCGTCTTTCGGCTCGCGCTGCGGGCCCCGGCCGAACGGAAGAAGTGGCCCGTCCACATCGAGGAACAGCAGCGGGCATTTCACCTGATGGGTCATGCTGCACTGGCCTCCTCGCGCTCGACCAGGACGCCGTTTTCGAACGTGACGCCCGCACGGACCAGGGCGACGAGGTGAGCTCCTCTGACCGCGCGCCAGCGGTTCTGAGCGGATTCGACGAGTTTGAAGACCATCGCGAGGGCTGCGGCGGGGCTGCCGGCGCCGCGGGTGACCTTGGTGCGGAGCTTGACCGTGGAGAACGTCGACTCGATCGGGTTCGTGGTCCGCAGGTGGATCCAGTGCTCGGCCGGGAAGTCGTAGAACGCCAGCAGCTCCTCCCGGTCCTCGGTGATCTTCGCCACGGCCTTGGGCCATTTCGCGCCGTAGGTCTTCGCGAACGCCTCGATCGCCTTCTCGGCATGCGCCCGGTCCTCGGCGTTGTAGATCTCCTGCATCGCCTTCGTTGCGCCTGGTTGTGCGGACTTCGGCAGAGCGTTCGTGACATTCCGGGCCTTGTGGACCCAGCAGCGCTGGTGCCGGGCAGCCGGGAACACCTCGGCGAGCGCCTTCCACAGCCCCATCGCGCCGTCGCCGACGACGAGCTCGGGATCGCGCATGCCCCGGCGGCGGCAGTCGCGCAACAGGTCGGCCCACGACTCGGTGGACTCGCGCAGCCCCTCGGCGAGCGCGATCAGTTCCTTGGTGCCGTCCAGCCGCACTCCCATCAGGACCAGGACGCAGGAGTGTGCCTGCCCGAGCCGGACCTTGGGGTGTACGCCATCGGCCCACACGTACACGTAGTCGCTGTCGGACAGGTCGCGCTGCTGGAAGGAGGCATGGTCGTCCTGCCACTGCTTCGTCAGCCGGGTCACGGTGGCCGGCGACAGGCCGGCTGCCGAGCCGAGGAACTGCTCCAGCGCGTGCACGAAGTTGCCTGAGGACAGGCCGTGCAGGTAGAGCAGCGGCAGTACCTTGCTGACCTTGGGCGACTTGCGGCACCACGGCGGCAGGATTTTCGAGGAGAACCGCATCCGCTCCCCGGTGGCCGCGTCGACCCGCTTGTCGTTCACGCGCGGGGCCGTGACCTCGACCGGACCTGCGGCGGTGGCCACGGTGCGGGGCCGGTGGCGGCCGTTGCGGACCACCAGGATACGCCCGGCCGCGTCCGTCTCGGCAGCCAACTTGGCTATGTACTGGTTGACTTCAGCCTCCAGTGCGGCGGCAAGCGTCCGCCGGGCCCCCTCGCGAACGATCTCGTCGATCAGGGAACCGAACTCGGTGGAACCGTCGTCGGTGACTACGCTGAGCACGGGCGTGCCTTCCCGACCCGCGCTGCGAACGCGGGCCTACTCGGTGACCATCAAAGGATCATTCGGGAAGGTACGCCCTCTGCGTGCCCTCCCGAAACCGATCCACAGACATCCGAGCTTGGTAAGAAGTCAAGCTGCGAGCGTCACCGGCGCCGTGGACGTGGTGGGGAACGCCTTGCCGGGATCGAACTTCTGCCCGGTCTGCAGGCAGTGGTAGAGGCACCCCAGGAAGCGGTTGACGACGTTGCGCATGGCGGCGGTGTGCCGGTCCCCAAGGTCCCGGCGTCGGTCGTGTTCGGCCTTGACCTGTGGGGAGGGCAGTGCCCCGAAGATCCATACGTAGCCTGCGGCGGCCAGCCGCTGGTTCTTCACCCGCCGGTGGCGCACGAGGTGGCTCTTGCCGCTGGCGATGGTGACCGGCGCCGAGCCGGCATACGCCTTCAGGGCGCGGGCATCGGCGAAGCGGGTGCGGTCGTCACCGATCTCGGCCAGAACGCGTGCGCCGGTGAGCGGCCCGATCCCGGGGAAGCTGCCCAGGATTTCGGCGTCCGGATGCGTGGCGAACGCCTCGGCCGCAGCCTCGGCGAGGTCGTCGGCCGCCCGGCAGGCGGCATCCAACTGGGCCACCAGCGCGAGGGTTTGCCGCCCCATCGCCTGCTCGATGAGCGACGGCTGGTGCAGGTAGTCGCCGGTGAAAATGGTACGCAGCCGTTCCGCCCAGACCTCGATGTTCCGCTGCCGTCCGGATCTGCGCAGGGCGGACCGCAGTTGGGCACGGGTCAAGCGGGCGGCGGTGTGCGGGTCGGGTGCCACGGCGAGGACCACGCGGGCCTCCCGGGAGTCCAGGCCCACGCCGCGGACGGCGAACGCAGCGAGGGCGGCCGGATAGTACTGCTTGAGGTGCGAGCGCAGCTGGTTGTTGAGCTGGGCTCGGTTCCACACCGTGTCCTGCTGGGCGCGGGCGAGAACGGCGATCGCCCGTACCAGTTCGGAGTCGGCGGGCAGGGGCCGGTGCACGTCGGCGTCGGTCCGCAGGATGTTGGCCAGTGTCATCGCGTCGGCGTGGTCGGACTTCGCGCGGGCGCTGCGGTGCCGCTCGCGGTAGCGTGCCACGGCCATCGGGTTGATCGAGTACACCTTGCGGCCGGTGGTGCGCAGGCACGCGAACAGCAGGCCGCGGGCGGTCTCCACCGCGACCGGTATCGGGGCTTGAGCGCAGTCACCGGCTTCAGCGAGCAGGGCAAGCAGCTGGCGGAAACCGCCCGCGTCGTCCTTGATGCGCTGCTTGGCGAACGTTGGCTGATGCAGCCCTGAGGCCCACTGGTCCACGCCGGCGCTCGCTTCGAACGCGGACAGCTCGTCAAACGCCCGAGCGGCCGTGGCATGAGCCCACCCCCCGTCGTCCTGGTCAACGGCTTGCCCGGTGCGCGCAAGCCGACGCTGGCACGCACCCTGTCGCATCACTTGGGCTGCGGTCGCTTCAGTAGCTGCCGGAGGGCCGGCACGGCAGCGGCGGCTGCCGCGCGGACGCTCTTCGGACAGGACCTGATCGGGTGTACCCCTCTGCACGTCAACCGGCGCGCCTCCCCAGCAGGGCTTCGCTACATGATGCTGTTTATCCGCTTGGACCCGGGGTGGCCGGCCTCGGCGCCAAGGGCGGCGACGCAGGCCATCCTCTCAGGAGGCAGAGTCCCATGAGCCGAGGCGGAGAAGCAGTCGCCGGAACGGTCACGACGAAGGTCCCCGCGAGACTGGACCGCCTGCCGTGGTCGCGATGGCACTGGATGATTGTGATCGGCCTGGGCACCGTCTGGATCCTCGACGGCCTGGAAGTTACCGTCGTCGGGAACATCGCCGGCCGGCTCTCCGAAGCCGGCAGCGGCCTGCCGATCAGCAGTGCCCAGGTCACGGGGGTCGCGGCAGCGTTCTACGTGGCGGGCGCCTGCTCCGGCGCTCTTTTCTTCGGCTGGCTCACGGACCGTTACGGCCGTAAGAAGCTCTTTCTGATCACTCTCACCGTCTACCTCGCGGCGACCGCGCTCACCTCCATCTCCTTCTCCGTCTGGTGGTTCTTCCTCTTTCGTTTTCTGACCGGGTTCGGTATCGGCGGCGAATACGCGGCCATCAACTCCGCCATCGACGAGCTGATCTCCAGCAGGTTCCGGGGCCGCGTCGACCTGATCATCAATGGCAGTTACTGGCTGGGTGCGATGGGAGGTGCTCTCCTGTCGGTCCTCGCACTCGATACCGACATCTTCCCCAAGGATGTCGGCTGGCGGCTGACGTTCGCCCTGGGCGTCGTTCTGGGACTGGCCATCCTTCTCGTACGCCGTCATGTGCCGGAGAGCCCGCGGTGGATGTTCATCCACGGACAGTCCGAGGAAGCGGAGAAGATCGTCGACGATGTGGAAAGGGAAATCGAGGAGGAGACGGGCCGCCCGCTCCCGGAGGCGGAAAGCGAGATCACTGTCGAAAAGCGACGCCGCGTCGGCTTCATCGAGATCGGGAAGACCGTCTTCCGTGACTATCCCAAGCGTGCGACGCTCGGCTTCGCGCTCTTCGTCGGACAGGCGTTCCTCTACAACGCGATCACTTTCGGCTTCGGCTCCATCCTGGTCACATTCTTCGACGTCTCCACCGGAACAACCGGCTACTTCTTCGCCGTCATCGCGTTCTGCAACTTCCTGGGCCCACTGTTCCTGGGACGTCTCTTCGACACCTGGGGCCGCCGGCCGATGATCGCGGGGACCTACATCCTCTCCGGAGTGCTGCTGTTCCTTACTGCCTGGCTGTTCGATGCCGGACGGCTCGACGCCATCACGATGACGCTGTGCTGGTGCGTCGTCCTCTTCTTCGCGTCGGCGGGTGCGAGTTCGGCCTACCTCACGGTCAGTGAGATCTTCCCGATGGAGACACGGGCCCTGGCGATCGCCTTCTTCTACGCGATCGGGACGGCGGCCGGCGGTATCTCCGGCCCCCTGCTCTTCGCGGGCCTGACGCAGAGTGGAGTCGTCGGGAATGCCGCTCTCGCGTTCTGTGTGGGGGCGGCCCTGATGGTGATCGCGGGCCTGGTGGCCGTCTTCTTCGCGGTGGCCGCAGAACAGAAGTCGCTGGAACAGATCGCTGCGCCGCTTTCGACGGTCACGTCACGGGACAGCGCTGTGCGCTGCGAGGCCGACGCGAAGAAGCCGGGGTCCCCGCCGGGCTCGCCAGCGGGGTGACGCCCCCTGCTCCTGGCATGAATAGCTTCATCTCGGTCGATCGCTGCCCTACCAGGAGCTACATCATCCGGACATCATCGGACAACCCGATCCAAGGATGCATGCCCCGCACTTGCGGACCGAGTTGCAACCTTCGCCGCGCAGAGCGGTCGCCGGCTCTCCGAAGGAACGCTCGCTCAGCCCGGTCATGAAGTGTGGGATCCCAGATCCCGTGGCCACCCGTGGCGGACGTTTCACTGGCAAATGGGTCTGAAGCGCTACTCGGGGCCTACTGGTTGGCGACGACGCAGTCACGGGATCTACGAGTCGCACCTGGCACTCGCATGCCTTCTGATGCAACGTGACTCAAACCAGTTCGGGTTGCGGTTGCGTTTGCGGAGCTGGTGCGTCCGTCGGTTCCCACAGTTTGGTGGTCCGTACGTAGCCGTGGACAACTGAGGCCATCGCCAGAAGGAGAAGTGGTCCAAACACCCACGGATGTTCGGCCATCTCCATCGGCAGATAGCGATATGACACCAAGAGTGCAGCGAAGACCGTTGCACCGTAGGTGACCAGCTGGATTCCTGACCGGTCCCAGCCGCATTCCAGCGAGCGCAGCGCTGCCTCGATCGTAAACGTGAACACCACGCCGGCAACGATATCCGCGCCGTAGTGGTATCCGAAGCCCAGCGTCGCGCCGAGGGTGGCAATAAGCCAGCCCGCGCCTGCGAATTGCAGAATCCGTGGGCCCTTGCGGGAATGGATGAAGATCGCGGTGGCCCACGCGGTGTGCAGGCTGGGCATGCAGTTGCGTGGGGTGATCTCGTCGAAGGGCATGTGGTGCGGAGTATTGATCGGCGGCGGCGTGTCCGGCCACAGGTTGGCCACCGCCCAGTGCCCGCCGTCGGCGCCATAGGCGAAGATCGGCCCGACCACAGGGAAGATCATGTAGATGCCCGGCCCGAGGAGGCCGATGACCAGAAAGGTGCGCACCAGGTGGTGGCGTGGGAAGCGACGCTCGACCGCCACGCTGCGTAGCTGGTACACCGTGACGACGACCGCGGCCACCGGAAGCAGAGTGTAGACGTAGTCGAGAAAATGGGTGCCGATCGGACCAGTGGCGTTGACGATCCGGCCAACCAGCCACGACGGGTTGCCCAACGCCTGATCGGCGACTGCCACGTACTGGTCGAGGACCGCCGGGCGAGTCTTCGACGTGATGAGTAGCCAGGTGTCGCCAGTCTTACGGCCGGTCACCAGCAGCAGGCCCAGCCCGACACCCTTCAGTAGCAACATGCGTTCCCGGCCCGTGCGGCGCGTGAGAGCGATGACCGCATAGCCCAAAATCACCCACAAGGCGCCGTTGCCGAAGGGGTGACCGTCGGTCACTTTGACGTCGGCCGCCCACCGCACCAGTAGGAAGGTGAGGTCGATGCCGATCGCGACACCGGCCGCGATGAAGCGTTGTCGCCAGGTGAGCACCACCATCATCAGCCCCATGCTGGCGTACAGCAGGAATCCCGATTGGGGGGCGAATACCACCTCTTGCGCCTGGGTGGTGATCGGTCCCGGTACGCCGTAGCGACGCGCGGCGATCTCCAACGCGATGAGGAATCCGAGGGTCACCACCGCCGCCGTGGCCCACAGTATCGCCCGTGGTTGACGCCACACGGCGAACGTAATTCTATTGTTCCTTCGTGAAAGAATCCGCGATGCTTTAGGTATCAATTGTTTGGCCGATTTGTTAGATGTTAGTAAATGACACTCTTCGTGCCGGATGCGTGGATTTCCGGTGAAGGACGGGCGATGGCGCTCGTCGTGAGTTCGAACATGCTATCGGGGTGGTGTGGATGGGTCGATGGCCACGGGTGGTGCGAAGACCGGTCGATCCTGGCTCGATGGTCCAGCGTCTCGGGAATGACCACGGAACTCTCGAACGCCTGGCAGGCGTCGAGGGTGACACGGGCTACCCAGCGTGCTTCAAGCTTATGTAATGGCCGTGAACTGGCGCCCTGGGGGGAGGTGTTGGCATACCGTCAACACGTCCAATACAGCGATCAGCTCTCCCTTTGTGACGAAGCCTGGGAGAACGGTCGTCGACTGGGGCCGTCGGTCACATCACAAGCCTCATTGCGTCACGCACGTCTCGTTTGACGTGACAAGCGCCGGACTCGGTGGGCCGAGGATGCCTGACCATCTCTCGACCTGGCTCCGGTTGACCTTGACACAGTGACAAGGTCTTCACTGTTTCAAGGAGGTGATCCCGATGATCATGCCGAAAGAGGACACGAACACGATGCGAGCTCTCCAGGGGCTGGAGAACAACAGCTCGTCGGTCCGGCTGCAGGCAGCGCTGGCGGTCGGCACGACCCCGGACCCGGGGTTCATCGGCAAGCTCATCGAGCGATGCGCGATCGAACCCGAGTTCTACGTGCGTGAAATGCTGACATGGGCACTCACCCGCCACGCGGCATCGATGACGGTCCCGGTGCTTCTCGACGAAGTCCGCTCAGGGCGTGCGCAGGCGCGGAGCCAGGCGTTGCACACGCTGTCCAAGATCGGGGATCGGCAAGCGTGGCCGGCGATCACACCGGCGCTGCTGTCCGACGCCCACGACGAGGTGGCCCGGAGCGCCTGGCGGGCAGCTGTCGTGCTCGTGCCCGAAGGTGAGGAGCACGAGTTGGCCGTAGCGTTGGCGACACAGCTCGGGCGCGGCGAACGCGAGACGCAACTGAGCCTCAGCCGGGCGCTGATCGCGCTCGGGGAGGTGATGCTGCCGACACTGGGCGCCGCGACGACGGATCTCGACGCTCGCGTGCGCGCACACGCGATCGCCACGGAACGGCTGTGGCGCGACCCGGATGCCGGATTCGAGTTCGCGATCGAGGAGGCGAAGCGCATCGCAGCCCTCGGCCAGGAGGAGGGGTAGACAGTGTTCATCGGTGATGTCGCGCGACGGTCCGGGGTCAGCGCCCGCATGCTCAGGCATTACGAATCGCTCGGCCTCGTGCGGCCGACGGGCCGTACCGATTCTGGCTATCGCGAGTACTCCGGCGAGGACATCCGGCGAATCTTCCACATCGAGAGCCTGCGGTCATTGGGGCTGTCGCTGCGCGACGTCAGGCGCGCGCTCGATGAACCCGGCTTCGCGCCCGCGGAGCTCGTGGACGACCTGATCCGTCAGACGCGAGACCGCATCGCAGCGGAGACGGAGTTGCTCACGCGACTCCGTCGGATCGGTGCCGCGGAACCCACCCGCTGGGAGGACGTCCTCCAGATCGTCGCGCTCCTCCAGGCGTTGGGGTCGAAGAGCGCAGGGGTACGGCAGCGCGCGGCGCTGTCCGCAGTCGAGGAAGTTCCCGTGCCGGTGGAAGCACTGGTCGAGGCCGTGCTGAGCGAGTCCGACCCGAACGTCGCCGGAGCCCTTCGCTGGGCTCTGGCGCAATCGGGCGAGAGCGGGCTGGCACTGCTGGCGGAGGGCCTCGGCTCCACCGCGGCCGAGGTGCGGAAACGTGCCGTCCAGTCCATCGCCGAGATTCCGAACGGTGAGGCGACCGCACTGCTGCAGGACGCCCTCACGAACCCCGACATCGTGGTCCGCAGATACGCGGCCCTGGCGCTCGGGGCGCGCGGAGTAACCGACGCGGTCCCGACGCTCATCGACATGATCGTCGAGGAGAGGAACGACGTCGACGCGGCCGATGCATTGAGCGCGCTGGCGAGTGATCCCGCGTTGGCGGAGCAGATCGCTACCGGGCTCGTCGACTGCCTCGTCCACAGCGCCATTGGATCGTCTGCACGTCGACGGCTGACACAGGCGCTCGCGGACATCCCGGGGATCACGACGTCACGTGCCCTCGCAGATCTGTCACATGACGAAGACCGTGCCGTTGCGCTTACTGCGACCTACATTCTCGAGCTGCGCAACGCACGATCGTGAATCTCTGAGGTGCTGTGTCCGTGGGGCCCAGTTGTTGCAGGTCACCGCCGACAGGCCCACGGCGTCGCCGAGGACCCCGGCTGTACCGCGCCTCACGCCACGCGGTACAGGCGTACCGCCCCGGGTTGGGGGGACACCCCCATCGAACCCGGGGCGGTTCACCCGCCGCTGCCGCGTCAACGTCGTCGAGCTCAACCACGCTCTGGCCGGGCTGGGAGATTCGGCGCTCCTGGGTCTCAGACGCGTTCGTGGCTGACGGTGTCGAGTGCCGTCCCGACCTGGTTGGCCAAGGTCACCGCGACAAGGCGGGCGGCCAGCGGTGGGGCGGCGCCGGGTGCGGCCTGGAGCATGTACCGGCCGTAGAAGCGCCCGTTGTGGAAGACGCGCAGTTCCAGCTCCTCGCCCGGCAGTCCGTTGTGGTCGACGTCCCAGTGCCGGCGGCCCCAGGAGATGCTGCCGTCCTCCCTCAGACTGGGTGGGTGTCCGATGAGAGTGCCGTATTCGAAGCGGCAGCCGCTCAGGCCGAGCAGCCCCACCAGCTGCCCACGCACGTGGTCGATCACGGTGTGCGGGTCGGTGGCGGTCTCGACAAGGCGAGCGGTGTGGTGGATCTGGGCCAGGTAGTCGTCGTCGGTGATGGCGATCACCTTCAGTTCCCGGGCGCGGGCCGCAAGCTGGGAGACGACGACGCCGACGACGAGGAGCAGTACGGCAGTGGTGATGTCGGCGGACTTGGTGATCGCGAACTGTTCGTAGGGGCGGGTGAGGAAGAAGTCGAACCACACTGCCGCGGACAGCGCGGTGAGCACGCCGGCGAGACGACGGCCCAGTGCCGCCACGCCCACCACGGCGACGACGAGCACCAGAGCCGCGTTGGTGTTGGACATGCTGGCCCGGAAAGGCACCAGCACCGCGCACACGGCCGGCGGCAGAGTCACAGCCGCCACGAGCGCCACCCGGTCCCGGGAGAGGTACGGAAGCATGGGGTTCACCTCCACCTCAGTTGTAGTCACAGGTGGCCGCTCGCGCGTTCCGTTCCGTCTCGCTTTGACGCAACCTTGATTGGGTGACTACCGGCCTGTCGGCCGTGCGCGTCGCGGACAGGGTGGCCGGCACCAAGGGGGGCGGTCTCTTGCAGTCCCGAGAAGCCGAGGGACGGTCCCCACCACCAGTGCACGCCGGCGCTCCTCCACCAGAGCCGCCACCGCCTGCCACTGGTCCTCCCGGCAGGCGTATCGAACCCCGGGCTCACCGATGAACTGAGCGAGGAAGGCGACCGGCGGCCGGCAGGTCCGCCGTCGGCTCCATGGACGTGCCGTCCTCCGGCGTGGCGACGTGCGGCCGGGAGGACCACGCCAGGGAGGCACCGCCGACGGGCCGTTCAGCGTGTGCGTACATGCGGTGACGGGACCAGGCGGACGACGGTGTTGAGTACATGGTCGATCACGTCGTGCGAGGGCTTGTCCGTGAGGTTGGTGAGCATCCGGGCCAGGGTATTGAGCAGAAACGGCGATCCCATGACGTACCGATTGAGGATCGGTTGGAAGCCCGCACGGCTGAAGACGACGTCGGCGGCCGCGTTGCCGAGACGGTAGTAGCGCCCCCAGCGGCGGTTCATCTCGACGGGGTAACTGTGCAGCACTCGCTCCCGCCCGGGGCCCGGGGGAAGGGCGAGGGCGAGTACAGCGCTCTCGGCTGCGACTTCGCCGGCTTCCATGGCCTGGCCGATGCCCTCCCCGTTCCAGGGGCTGATCATGCCTCCGGAGTCGCCGACGAGGAGGAGCCCCCGAGTGTAGAGGGGGTGACGGTTGAAACCCAGGGGCAGCGCCGCGCTCCGGACAGGGCCCTCGGCGTTCTCCTCATGCAGCCCCCAGGTGTGCGGAGTACGGGCCAGCCATTGGTCCAACGTGGTCCGCAGGTCCGCGGTTCCGTGCCGCCGGTGAGGCAGCGCACCGAGCCCGACGTTGACGCGGCCGTCTCCCATGGGAAAGATCCAACCGTATCCCGGCAGGTAGTGATTGCTCCCCGGGAAGCGGAGATCGGCCCACAACTCCAGGTACTCCTCTTGAGACCGTTCTGGGCTGCGGTAATAGCGGCGGGCGGCTGTCGCGATCTGCCTGCTCCTGTCCCGCTGCAGGCCCATGGCGAGGGCCAAGCGGGCGGAGGCGCCGTCGGCGGCGATGACGATCGGTGCGTGGAAGACCACCGGCTCCTTCGCTCCGGCCGTGGCGGTGACACCGGTTATACGGCCCGCGCGGTCGGTTACGGGCTGGGTCACCTTCACCCCGTTGCGCAGCCGTGCTCCGGCAGCAACGGCGTGGCGGGCCAGGATGTCGTCGAAGTCATGCCGGCTGCGCGAGAGCCCGAAGTCCGGGTAGCGCCCCAAGGAGGGCCAGTCGATGTGCACCTGATGTTCACCGGCCACCCATCGCATACCACGTGAACGCGTCCACCCCGGAGCCTTGATGTCGATGCCCATCCGGATGAGCTGGTGCACCGCTCGCGGGGTCAAGCCGTCTCCGCACACCTTTTCCCGGGGAAAGTGGGCCTTTTCCAGGAGCAGGACATCAATGCCTGCCTTGGCGAGGTGGAAGGCCGCGGACGAGCCCGCAGGCCCCGCCCCCACCACGATCACATCGGCTTCTTCGTTCGAGCCGTGGACGGAGCGGTCGTCCGACGGGGACTGCGCTGGCGTCGTTTCCCGCATAGGGAACCCCTTCCTGGGACAGCCGGTGGCGTACCGAGGACGGCAGCCCGGTACGTCATCATCGATCAGGACGAGCCGGTTCGGAACATAGCGTGTCCAGCCACGCCGTAAGGGCGGTTCAGCACGGGGCGGCGCTGTACCGACGGCGCACGTGTCGTGAGGTGGCGGGTATGGCCTGTCCGGGACGCCGCTCGGGGTCAGGTCGCGGGGCGCGGTGGTTCTTCCTCTTTGTGGATGGTCAACTCGCCGTTGGCGATGTCGATCCGGAGGCGGCTGTGGGGCTGCAGGCTGCCGTCGAGCAGCATGCGGGAGAGCCGATTGTCGACCTCACGCTGGATCGTGCGGCGCAACGGGCGGGCACCGTATTCGGGCTGGTAGCCGCGTTGGGCGAGCCATTCGACGGCGTCCAGGGTGACCTCGACGGTGACGTCCTGAGCGCGGAGCCGACGCCTGGAGTCGTCCAGCAGCATGTTGGTGATCTGCCGTAGCTGCTGGTCGGCGAGTTGGTGGAAGATCACGATCTCGTCGATGCGGTTGAGGAACTCCGGCCGGAAGTGTTCACGCAGTGGGCGCAGCACCCGCTCGCGGCGCGCCCGCTCGTCGGTGTCCGCGGAGCCGGCGCCGAAGCCCATCGCGCCGGCGCGACCGGTGATGGCCTGCGAACCGAGGTTGCTGGTCATGACGATGACGGTGTTCTTGAAGTCGATGGTGCGGCCCTGGGAGTCGGTGAGCCGCCCGTCGTCGAGCACCTGCAGCAGGATGTTGAAGACGTCGGGGTGCGCCTTCTCGATCTCGTCCAGGAGCAGCAGCGAGTAGGGGTTCCTGCGTACCGCTTCGGTGAACTGTCCGGCCTCCTCGTGGCCGACGTAGCCGGGGGGAGCGCCGACCAGGCGGCTGACGGTGTGCCGTTCCTGGTACTCGCTCATGTCGAGGCGGATCATCCGGTCCTCGCTCCCGAAGAGTGCCTCCGCGAGTGCGCGCGCGAGTTCGGTCTTGCCGACGCCGGTGGGACCGAGGAAGAGGAAGCTCCCGATCGGGCGACCGGGATCGGCCAGGCCGGCTCGCGAGCGCAGGACGGCGTCGGCGACGGCGGTCACTGCTTCGTCCTGCCCGATGACGCGCTGGTGCAGATGTTGCTCCAGGTTCAGCAGTCGGTCCCGCTCCTCCTGGGTGAGGCTGCTGACGGGAATTCCGGTCCGGCGGGACACGATGTCGGCGATGTCTTCGACGGTGACCTCGGCGACATGGCTGCGCGGCTGCGGCGCGTGGTTTGCCTGGTCGATCCGCTGTTCGAGGTCGGCGAGCCGGTCGCGAAGCTCGGTCGCCCGCTCGTACTGCTCGGCGGCGACGGCCTGGTCCTTGTCCCGTGTGAGTTGCTCCACTTCGCGTTCCAGGGCGCGGATGTCGGTGCCGCGGGTGGAGGTGCGCAGCCGGACCCGGGCGCCGGCCTGGTCCATGAGGTCGATCGCCTTGTCAGGCAGATAGAAGTCGGTGAGGTAGCGGTCGGACAGCTCGACGGCGGCGAGCAGCGCCTCATCGGTGTAGCGAACCTGGTGATGGGCTTCGTAGCGGTCCTGGAGACCGCGCAGGATCTCGACGGCATCCGCCGAGCTGGGCTCGGGCACCAGAACCGGCTGGAACCGGCGGGCAAGCCCGGCGTCCTTCTCGATGTAGCGGCGGTACTCCTCGAGCGTGCTGGCCCCCACGACATGGAGTTCGCCGCGGGCGAGGGCGGGCTTGAGCATATTGCTCGCGTCCATCGGGCCGCCCTCGGAGCCGCCGCCCGCTCCGACAACGGTGTGCAGTTCGTCAATGAAGACGATCAGCTCGCCCGAGTGGGCGCGGATTTCCTCGATGAGTCCGTTGAGCCGTTCCTCGAAGTCCCCACGGAAGCGGGTACCGGCAACGACTCCTGAGAGGTCGAGCTGGACGACACGCCGATCGAGCAGAATGTCCGGCACGTCGCTGTCCGCGATGCGCTGGGCCAGTCCCTCGACAATGGCGGTCTTGCCCACTCCGGCTTCGCCGATCATGACGGGATTGTTCTTGCCTCGGCGGGCGAGGACCTCAATGGTCTGCTCGATCTCCTCGTCGCGGCCGATGACCGGGTCAATACGGCCCTCCCGGGCCAGGTCGGTGAGGTCGCGGCCGAACTTGTCCAGGTTGGGAGTGTTTCGCTCGCCGGGGCCGGTACGCTGGCCGGCGCTGCCGGGCGCGGGCGCGTGGCCGTCCCGGGCGCTGGCGGGCGGCGAGAAGTGCGCGGCGTTGAGCATTTGTCCCGCTGTGGAGTCGCGGTTGGCGGCCAGTGCCGACAGCACGTGTTCCGGGCCTATGTAGGAAGATCCGGCGGAGCGCGCGATCTCATGGGCGTCGAGCAGGGCGCGCTTGACCGCCGGTGTGACGGCGATGAAGTGGCTTCGTGGCCCTTCCCCGGCCTGCCGGTCGATCTCGGCGGCGAGCGCGTCGGGATCGGCGCCCGCTCGCGAGACCATGCGACGAGTCGGCTCGGTGGTGAGCGCGGCCCGCAGGAGGTGCTCCGTGTCGAGGTCGGTACTCCCGTGCCGGGCGGCATAGGACGCGGCGACGGTGACGAGCTGCCGTGCGGGACCGCTCAGCATGGTGCTGAAGTCGATGCGCCGCGGGTCGGGCGGCTCCCCGCCCTGTCCGGTGCCGAGAAAGTGCGTGAGGAAGTCTCCGAGGGGGTCCGGACCGTGGTCTTCTGGACCCTGTTGGCCGTCGGTCATGGGTATCCGTCCCCGTGGCCCGGCCGGACCGGGTCACGCTGTCTCAGTACACGTGCAGCCGTGTCGACGCAGTCCCGCAAGTCCGGCGTGACCACAGCAGCCACAGCCCCACTTGCACCAATTTAGACGATATTGGCGTCATGTGTCGGTGCGCATGGCCGAGGGGCAGCGGCGCACGCCGGGCATTGATCCGCTGTTCCCGGCGCGCGGGAGGGCCGGTTCCTGTCGGGGCAGTCCCCAGGCTGGCCGGCCCGTATCGCGGCGCCCACCCGCAACGCCCGGGCGCCCGTGGATGGCAGAAGTGCGGGACCTTTACCAATAGCGCACGTGTTCGATTCTGGGTAGGCTGCAGGTATGGCATCGCACCAGCTCCAGGGGTCCCTGTTCGATCAGGGCGACGAGGCGTTTCTATGCCCACTGGACGGCCTCCGCAGAACGGGGCTCGGCGACGGCGCCTGGATCGACCTCCTGCCGGGCTGGCTGAGTGGCGCCGACTCTCTGTTCGAGCAGCTGGCCACGGACGTTCCCTGGAAGGCCGAGCGACGGCAGATGTACGAGCGGGTCGTGGACGTCCCGCGCCTGCTCGCCTTCTATCGTGCCGGTGAAGCGCTGCCGCACCCCGTCCTCGACGAGGCGCGGCAGTCACTCTCCACGTACTACGCTGCCGAGCTCGGTGAACCCTTCACAACCGCCGGCCTGTGTTACTACCGCGACGGGCACGACAGCGTGGCCTGGCACGGCGACCGCATCGGCAGGGGCGCCCGCGAGGACACGATGGTCGCCATCCTCTCCGTGGGAGCGCCCCGCGACCTGCTGCTCCGCCCGTGCCGCGGCGGCGATGTCGTCCGGCGGCCGCTCGGGCACGGCGACCTGATCGTGATGGGCGGTTCCTGCCAGCGGACCTGGGAGCACGCCATCCCCAAGACCTCGCGGGCCGCGGGAGGACGCATCAGCATCCAGTTTCGGCCGCACGGGGTGCAGTGACCACTCCTGGCCAAGGATGCGTACGTTTCCGCCCCCTTGGCCACGGGGCGCAGGCGATCTACGCCCCGGGCTCCTCGGCCCGCAGGCCGGCCTCCTGGGGCTGACCGGAGGGTGCCGCCGTCACCAGGATGAGGGGGACTCCGTCGCAGGGCCGAAGTCGCAGCCCGCTGTGTTCGGCGGCGCCTGCCGGTGCGGTCAGTACTGCTGCGAAGTTCGGGCCCTTGGTGAGCGATCCGACCAGGTGGTGGGGGTCGGTGGAGGCGGCGACTCGGCCGCGCGCGTTGACCAGGCGCGCGGGTCCCGTCAGGCGTTGGAGCAAGGGCATGACCACCGCTTCGAAGTGCCGCAGATAGACGTCGGCAGCGGCCACCCCCATGAAGCGTCCCCCGACCGTCACCGGTGCGGAGAGTGTGAGGCTGTACTCGTCGGAGCAAAGGTAGTCGACATACGGGCCCGCGACCGCCCGCTGTCCGGTGTCGCGGGGCAGGGCGAACCAGTCCCAGTGGGTGTAGTCGGAGTACGCCGAGCGCTCCGGGTCCAGGTCGAGCAACAGCGGATGTACGGAACCGTCCACGGCCCTCTGCGACCACTCCAGCCACGCCGGTACGTCGTCGAGCAGACCTGACGCAGCCACGAAGCCGAGCCCTGAGACCAGATCGTTCTGGGCGAGACGTGCGTGCAGGCCGGTGCGGAGCGCGGTCAGATCGGCCGAGACCGGCCGACGGCGGTCTGTGACGGCCGAGGCGAGCACCGCTTCCGTGTCCGAACCCGTCCTGCCAACCGCGTCGAAGACTCCTTCGAGCGCGTCGCGGACACGGGCAGCCGCGTCGGCGACCGCCATCTCGTCAGGTAGCGCCGATCCGGCGCTTGCGAGACGGGGACTGCTGCCCATCGGGGCCCTCCTTCGGACGGGGACCGTCGGCCGAGCCGAGTCGGATTTCGATCAGGCGCGACATGGCGGCCTGCACGCTTTGTTCGGCCAGGGCCCTGGCGCGGTCATCCGCACCATCATGCACGGCGGTGACTACGGCGCGGTGACGATCCGCTATGTCCTTGAGATGTTCGTTCTCTCCAAGTGCGAGGGGGAGCAGTGCGCCCACCTCGGTTTGGAGAGTGACCTCTTCCCTGGTCAGCCGGGCGGACTGGGCGGCTGCGGCCAGCTCGACGTGGAAGCGGCCAATGATGCGGCTGCATGCCTTCAAGTCCTCGGCGTCCACCAACTCTCCGAGAGATCTTTGCAGTTGCTGCAGATCCTCGGGCTCGGTGCGTTGGGCCGCGAGCCGGGCGGCGGCACCTGAGACTGCTGCCCAGTGGTCGGAGAGATCGCGGAGTTCCTCGGTGCTCCAGCCGGAAAGGCGGGCAAGGAGTCGGTCCTCCGCAGGACCGTTGGGCACGGTGACGAAGCTGCCCCCGCCTCGGCCTCTGCGGGTGGTGACCAGGCCCTGTTGCCGCAGTGCCATGAGAGCTTCGCGCAGGGTCACGGTGGAGACGCCGAGTTGAGCTGCGAGGTCGGTCTCGCCAGGCAGTTGCTCGCCGTCGGCGAGCAGCCCGAGGTCTATGGCGTCACCGAGCCGCCGCACGACGGCCTCCACCCGGGCCAGGGTGTCAACGGGCGTGAATACGGCTCTACGGGCGTCGGGTTTGTCTCGATTCACGATCAACACCTTGCCAGTTGACTCAGCTTTTACCTTAGCGGGGTATTGAACTGAGAACTATGCCTTCATATGTTTGCGGCCAACTCCCCACAGCACCAGAAAGGTTCCCACCCATGGAGGGAATGGCGATCCGGCTACAGCGCCTCGGCAAGTCCTTCGGCCGGACGGAGGCCGTGGCCGGAGTCGACCTGGAGATTGCGGACGGCGAGTTCTTCTCGATGCTGGGGCCATCCGGCTCCGGCAAGACCACGGTGCTCCGGATGATCGCCGGCTTCGAGGCTCCCACCAGCGGAACCATCGAGCTCGCGGGCTCCGATGTCACTCTTCTGGCACCCTTCGAACGCGACGTGCACACCGTCTTCCAGGACTATGCGCTCTTCCCGCACATGACCGTGGAGCAGAACGTCGCCTACGGTCTCAAGATCCGTAAAGTACCCAAGGCAGAGCGCTTGAAGCAGGCCGGGGAGGCCCTGGCGAGCGTACGCCTCGCGGACTTCGGCACGCGTCGCCCGTCCCAGCTCTCCGGAGGCCAGCGACAGCGCGTGGCGCTGGCCCGCGCCCTGGTCGGCCGCCCGAAGGTGCTGCTGCTCGACGAGCCGCTCGGTGCCCTGGATCTCAAGCTGCGCGAGCAGATGCAGGTCGAGCTCAAGGCGATCCAGCGCGAGCTCGGCATCACCTTCGTCTTCGTCACGCACGACCAGGAGGAGGCGCTGACGATGAGCGACCGGATCGCAGTCTTCAACCAGGGTCGCGTCGAACAGGTCGGCACCCCGGCCCAGATCTACGAACGTCCCGCCACCCCGTTCGTCGCGGGCTTCGTCGGTACGTCGAACCTCCTGACCGGCAGCGCGGCGGAGCAGGTTGTGGGCGACAGGGGAACGTACAGCATCCGGCCGGAGAAGATCCGCGTGTTCAAGGAAACCGCCGTCGGTGACGCGCAGCACTCCAGTGCCACCGGCATCGTCGCGGAGGTCGTCTACCTGGGCGACACGACCCGCCTCCTGGTGGATCTCGACGCCGGCGGCCGGCTCACCGCGCTCCAGCAGAACCTGGAGACCTCCTCCGAGGACGTCGCCGCCTTCCGTGGCTCCCGGGTCAGACTCCAGTGGCACCAACGGCACAACTTCAGGGTGCCTGAGGCCCGGTGAGCGCAAACCCGCACGACTCAGTCCCCGCCCCTTCCCCCTCCGTGGAGATCCCTGTGCGTCTGAACCGAACGTCCCGAGCAGCGGCCGCGGCCGGCGCCCTGCTTCTCGCTACCGCCTGCGGTTCGTCGGACAACGCCGCTACGTCGTCCGGCGGCAGCGGCTTCACCCCGCCCAAGCTCGTCGCCCAGAAGGCCCTCGGCAAGGCGGAGGGCCAGGTGAACCTGATCGCCTGGGCCGGATACGCCGAGGACGGATCCAACGACCCGAAGGTCGACTGGGTCACCGACTTCGAGGGGCAGACCGGCTGTCAGGTCAACACCAAGACCGCAGGCACCTCCGACGAGATGGTCAGCCTGATGAAGACCGGCCAGTACGACGCGGTCTCCGCCTCCGGTGATGCAGCCTTGCGGCTGATCGCCTCCGGCGACGCAGCACCCGTCAACACCAAGCTGGTTCCCAACTACAAGGACGTCTTCTCCGGGCTGAAGAACCAGCAGTGGAACTCGGTCAAGGGCGTCTCCTACGGCATCCCGCACGGCCGCGGCGCCAATCTGCTGATGTACAACACGAAGAAGGTCACGCCGGCGCCCGACTCCTGGTCCGCGGTCTTCGGCGAGTCCTCGGCGTACAAGGGGAAGGTCACCGCGTACGACTCGCCGATCTACATCGCGGACGCGGCCCTGTACTTGATGAAGACCAAGCCGTCCCTCGGCATCAAGGACCCGTACGCTCTGAACCAGAAGCAGTTCGACGACGCCGTCGCACTGCTCAAGAAGCAGAATGCCAACATCGGTGAGTACTGGAGCGATTACCTGAAGGAGGTATCCGCCTTCAAGAGCGGTGACTCGGTGGTAGGCACCAGTTGGCAGGTCATCCTCAACACCGCTCAGGCCGAGAAGGTTCCGGTCAAGGCGATCCTTCCCAAGGAGGGTGCCACCGGCTGGTCCGACACATGGATGCTCTCAGCCAAGGCGAAGCATCCCAACTGCGCCTACAAGTGGATGAATTGGATCGTCTCGCCCAAGGCGAACGCCCAGGTTGCCGAGTACTTCGGTGAGGCCCCGTCCAACGCGCAGGCCTGCAAGCTGACCGCGGACGAGAACCACTGCGCCACCTATCACGCTGCTGACGAGTCTTACTGGAAGAACGTCCACTTCTGGACCACGCCCATCGCACAGTGCGTTGATGGGCGTAAGGACACCACGTGCGTACCGTACGCCAAGTGGGTGCAGGCCTGGACCGAGATCAAGGGCTGAGGGTTACGTACCGATGACCGACTCCGTGCCGGCCGCCGAATTCGTCCGGCGGCTCGCCGGGACCCTGCACCGTCGCCCCCGGTTGCAGCTGTCTCTGCTGCTCTCCGCGCCACTGGCGTGGCTGGTCCTGGCCTACCTCGGCTCGCTTTCCGTCCTGTTCCTGTCCGCTTTCTGGGCCACGGACTCCTTCACCTCCAACGTGGTGAGGATCTGGAACACGGACAATTTCACCGCGCTGTTCACCGCCGACGTCTACCGGCAGGTCGCCCTGCGCAGCGTCGGCGTCGCCCTCGCGGTCACCGCGCTGTGTGTGCTGATCGCCTTTCCGATCGCCTTCTATACCGCCCGCATCGCGAGCCGCAAGTGGCGGCCGCTCCTCGTGGTGGCCATCCTCACTCCACTGTGGGCCAGCTACTTGGTCAAGGCGTATGCCTGGCGGCTCATCCTCGCTCAAGGCGGCTTGCTCGACTGGGTGTTGGGGCCACTCGGCATCAAGGGGCCCGGCTACGGCCTGACCGCGACCGTCCTCGTACTGACCTACCTGTGGCTGCCGTACATGATCTTGCCGATCCACGCCGGACTGGAGCAGCTCCCGGCCAACCTGTTGGATGCCTCCGCCGACCTCGGCGCCCGCACCGGCCGGACCCTCCGGTCAGTGGTGCTGCCGATGATCCTGCCGTCCATCGCGGCCGGCTCGGTCTTCACGTTCTCGCTCAGCCTCGGCGACTACATCGCCGTACAGATCGTCGGCGGCAAGACGCAGCTCATCGGCAACCTCATCTACTCCAACATCACCCTGGACCTGCCGCTGGCTGCCGCACTCGGCACGGTGCCCGTGGTGATCATCGTGCTCTATCTGCTCGCGGTGCGCCGCACCGGAGCCCTCAGCAGTCTCTGACTACTCTCCCGCACCTCCGCATCACGCATAGCGAAGGCCCCCGATGAATCTCTCCCGCCCCGCGCGCGTCACACTGCGCATCGCCGCCGGGCTCGGCTTCGCGGTGATCTACGTTCCGCTGCTCCTTGTTCTCGTCAACTCCCTCAATCCAGACCGTAGTTCTGGGTGGCCCCCACCCGGTCTCACCTTCGACTGGTGGGTCGACGCCTGGCGCAGCTCCGGCGCCCGCGACGCGCTCTGGACCTCTGTCAAGGCCGGGATCGGCGCGACCGCGATCGCCCTGGTCCTCGGTACGCTCGTCGCCTTTGCCTGCCAGCGTTACAAGTTCTTCGGACGCGAGGCCATCTCCTTTGTGGTCGTCCTGCCGATCGCGCTGCCAGGCATCGTCACCGGCGTCGCGCTCAACACTGCCTTTCGTACGGTCCTTGAACCGCTTGGCGTTGGCCTGGGGATGTTCACGGTGGTCGTCGGCCACGCCACCTTCTGTATGGTGGTCGTCTTCAACAACGTGATCGCCCGGCTGCGCCGGATGCAGGTGACGTACGAGGAAGCCGCCATGGACCTCGGGGCTCACACCTTCCGTGCGTTCGTCGACATCACCTTCCCGCTGGTGCGCTCCGCGCTGGTAGCGGGCGGACTCCTTGCTTTTGCCCTGTCCTTCGACGAGATCGTCGTGACGACCTTCACCGCCGGGCCTGGCGTCCAGACTCTCCCCGTCTGGATCTTCTCCAACATGGCCCGCCCCCAACAGGCCCCCGTCGTCAACGTCGTCGCCGCCGTCCTCGTCCTGCTGTCCGCCATGCCGATCTACCTCGCCCAGCGGCTGTCGTCGGACACTGCCTCCGGCAGCCGCATCTGACTACTGCAGCCTATGCACGGATTGGCAGCGACGAGTGCCTGCAGGTCACGGAGCCGTCCGTGACCTGCAGGCACTCGGCCCCGTTGATTCGCAGCCGCGCGTCGAGCGAAGCCGGGGAATCGCCGTCCGCACCCGGGACGAGGTCACCCCGGCGGAGGATCCGAAGCACGCCAGGCGAACCCGAGTCCTTCCAGCCACGCTGGAGGCAGTTCGGCGTCCTCCCATTTTCTCCGCAGTGCCGACGGTGAGGTGGTGAGGCGTTCGAGTACGGCGACGCTGGTGGGGGAGTGGAGGAGGGAGTATCGGCCGTGTACGGCGATGCGGCTACCGGGCCCGTACTGCGCGTACAACTGAGCCAGGTGCGCTCGATGGGACTCGGCGAACTCCTCCAGCCGTCCCGCGTACCCGACCCGCTCCACGATGTTCATCGTGCCGAGTACCGCGGTGAGGACCTCGTCCGACGCCTCGGGGTCGAGGTCCGAGGTGTGGCTGAACGCGAGATAGAGCGGCGTCACTGTGACCTTCGCACGCTCTACATCCACCGTCCCGACGGGGGGACGGCCACGCGCGGCGTCCCCCTGACAGCTCGGGTGTACGGAGTCGGACATCGCCGGACCGATGGCACGCTGGAGGGCTCGCTCAGCGATACGGACGAGGTCATCGCTGACGGCCTGGGCGCCGTCGAGCCAACCGCTGCGGTATGGCTCTCCCTTACCCTCCGGGACGCACTCGGCCTTTCCGACCTCGCTGTGCGCGTCCGCGATCGCGCCGGCTTCGACAAGCGCGATCAGCTCTTCGGCCTCGCCCTGGCACACGCCTGCACGGTCGAGGAGTTCGAGGAGAGTCTTCTTCGCACTCATGACGCTGGCGGAGTCCAGCGGGTGCCGGCCCTCTTCGGCGGTGTTGATCGTGTCCTCCTCGTCGGCCTCGGCCTGGTACTTCTGCAGGTGCATCAGCATGACGTGGTTCTTGCCTCTCACTGTCTGTGCCTTGGCTGAGAGGCTTTCAGCCGGGAGTGGCCGCCGTCCAGCTCCTCAAGGCTCGACGGACACGACAGGTTGCGGTCGCCCGGGGGCCGTTCCGGACCCGCCCGTCTCCGTACGAGCCCGGGGCGGCGAGAGCACAGGCGCGTCTGCTCGGCGGAACAGGGCCCCGACCGGCGTGCGGGGCTCCAGCCGAACAGGATCGGTGCCGCAGCCCAGTGCCCGTTCCACCGCTGCGTAGGTGACGCCGTGGTCCGCAGGGTCTCGGCGACGACACCCGGACGTGACGTCAGGGCAACTGGATGCCGTCATCGTGCGCTGGTGCGGAGAAGCGCCGGGCAGCCGCCTCGGACCGCTGGTCAGTGATCCAGTGCACCTTTGAGGCGCGATACGGTGGCGACGACCTCGGGAATGACCGGTCTGTGCGTCAGATGTAGTCCTCCAGACGTGCCACCGTGAAGCCCTGTTCCTGGATGTGGCGCAGCATGTTCGCCGTCATCTCGGTCATCGAGTGCCCCTTGAGTTCTCCGGGGCCACGGAAGTGGGCCAGGATGATGTCGCCGGGGTGGAGCTTCTTGTCGGGACGCTGGTACTGCATGTTGGTGATCTGCATGGACTCGCGCCAGAGTACGATCGCTTCGACTCCGCACTGTCCCGCGGCGCTGCGGGTGCTCTCGTTCCAGTTGCCGTAGGGCGGTCGCAGCAGACGCGGGACGGTTCCGTACTCCTTGCCGAGCCTGGTCTGCTGGCCGCAGATCTCCTCGCGTTGCGCGGCCGCGCTCTTGGTGCGCAGGTTGGGGTGGGTCAGGGTGTGGTTCTGAATCGTGTTCCCGAGCTGCTGCAGCGGCTTGAAGTAGTCGTAGTCGGCGCTGATGAGCGAGTCGGTCAGGAACATCGTGAAGGGGACCTTCAGTTCGCGCATCATTTTGACGAACCTGGGGTCTTTCTCGGCGCCGTCGTCGAAGGTGATGAAGACTATTTTGTCTTTGGTGGGTATGTCACTGATGACCGGCACCGGTTCGCCCGCCCGGCGTTTCACTGGCTTGACCTTCGGCGGGGCGGGCGGTGCGGCGAGAGGCTTGAGGCCCCAGGCGCGGAAGGCCGCGGCGTCGTGTGCGGTGCCTGCGACGGGCGCTGTGTCTTCCGCCCGGGGGGACGCCGCCGGCGCGCGAACGGAGCTCGAAGCGGCAGGCTCTGCCGCCTGGAAGCCCGCCGAACAGCCCGATATGAGCAGGACGCCGGTGAGCGCCAGTCCCGCGATTTTCTTGTCCACTCGAGAACCTCAAGTCCCGTACATATCTTCTATGGCGTCCTGCTTGACGGAAGAATCGGCTGCGGCGTTCCCGCAGGTCGGTGTGATCTGAACAGGGGTTCAGGGGGTCGGCGGACGAAGATCGTTACACCTTCCGGGACGTGAGTCCCGCTGATGGACCTCCAGCGGCTCGAAGGGCCAGCGGTGGACCGGCGGGGAATCAAGTCGGCTGCGGGCCCGGGAGTTCGGGCGGTTCGGCGTCGGCCACCTCCCGCCAGGTGATGACGAGGACCTTGTTTGCCTGGCGCGGAGGTCAAGGGCCGGCTCAACCTCGAACAGCACCACGGCCGCACACCTGCCGACGTCGTCGCCGCCTCATGCAGCGCATGTTCATGCTGACGACGCCATCTGGCACAACGACCAGACTGGACAGCCCGTCCTGCGCTCACTGACCGCCCACGACCACTAACCCTTGGAATCGCTCATCCAGGCCCTTCGCGCGCCCCGGGCTGCTGCAGTCGGGACGCGAGCTCCCCGGGCAGGGCGTCCCGGTTGGCCGGCGTGAGGTGCACGACCTCGATGTCGGTACGTCGCTTGAGGGCGTCGGTGAACGGGTCACGGTGTGCGTGGACGGTAGCGACGACGTCGACCTCTGCGGCGAACAGCGCCTCGACTGCGTCGCGGAACGCCGTGCACGCCAGTTCCATCCGGCCCAGCTCGTCGATGAGCACCAGTCGGCCTGGCGCCTCGTCGGTCGCCGCCGACCGCAGCGACGGTAGCGCCAGTCGTTCCATGACGTCCGGATCGACCCCGTACTTCCCCACCCGCGGCGGACCGGGCAGGTCGACATGGGCGAGCACCTGCCGCCGCCCCGCCAGGGTCTCCAGGGCGAAACCGACGCGGGCGCCGGACTGCCTGATCTCCTCCGTGGTGAAGCCGGTGGCTGCGCGGGTGGGCAGCAGCGCAGCCAGTCGACGCAGGGCGGTGGTCTTGCCTGCGCCAGGGCGGGCCTCGAGCAGGATCCTTGTCGGCACACAGCCATCCTTACCCCCGCCTGGTGGAGTGGGCCGGTCGGACTCGGCCGAACGGGGGGGTTTGCGGTGCGGACCGGTGGCGGTGCCGTCCTGGCGGGTATGGCGGCGCGCATGAGCAGAATTGAACTCAGCAGTACCGCGTTCGACGACCATACGGTGATCCCCCGGAGGTACAGCGGGGAGGGAGAGAACATCTCGCCGCCCCTGACCTGGTCGGGGGTGCCCGACGAGGCCACGGAGCTGGTCCTCCTGTGCGAGGATCCGGACGCACCGGGGAAGACCTTCGTGCACTGGCTGGTGACTGGCATCGATCCGGGGACCACCGGGGTGGTGGAGGGGCAGAAGCCCCATGGCGGCCTGCCGTGGCCCAATGGTTTCGGGCGCATGGGCTGGGGCGGGCCGATGCCGCCACCGGGGCACGGGCCGCACCGCTACTTCTTCCGCCTGTACGCCCTGTCCGGACCGCTGCCGCTGCACGACCACCCGGGCGCCGAGGACGTGCACCGTGCCCTGCAGGGCCGGGAGCTGACCTCCGGCACCCTGGTCGGGACCTATCAGCGCTGAGCGCATCAGCCGGTGATCCGGGCAGCAGAGCGCGTCGGCGTCAGGACGGGGTACCCGCGTCGCTGTATCGCAGCAGGGCGCCCACGCCCTCGTGCAGCCTCAGCGCACTCTCCGGTACGACGACCAGCTCGGCACCGGTGCCGACGAGGGCCCGGACGAGGGCCTCGTCGGCGCGCTCTTCGCGCGGGGCCCGCACACCGAAGGACACAAGCTCCGCCTCGGTCAGGGCGAGCTGGGCGGGCCGGGAGCCGACCCAGAGCCGCAGCGAGGATTCGGGCGGCCGGTTCAGCAGCAGGACCGCGACCTGACCCCGCTGGAGGGCGGCGACGGTGGCGGCCAGCCCCTCCGTCAGGGGCCCGTCCAGGGCACGCCGACTGATGTAGATATCAACGAGTTCCCAGTCGTGCGCGGCCATGCGGCCGCGGAAGACGCCGTCGAGCTGTGGCTCCAGCAGGGCGCGTCCGGTGTCGGTGGGTGTGGGGCCGCCCACGCGTACGACCTTGTCCCGCAGGGTGTGCGGCAGGCGGCGGATCAGTACGTTGCACGCCCACTCGTTCCCGCCCACGACGACGGCGTCGGTATGGGCGTGCCGCGCCCGCTCGTCCAGCCGGTGGCCGAGCCGGACGGAGGCGCGGTGCCAGGTCGCCACCGCGACCCTGCGGTGCAGCCGCTCACCAGGAGTGACGGTGGACGCGGGCCAGATGCCGGTCTCCGCCTCCAGCGTCACCCAGCCGTGGGTGGCGGCGGTCGGAAGGCCGCTGTAGTGGACGACCACGGCCATGTAGGGGATCTCCGGCACGTGCTGGGTGACCAGGGGCATAGCGTCCGGCAGGGTGCTGTAGCGCGCGGAGTCGTGCTCGGGCGGGCTCGGAAGCTCCCCGTCCAGGACGAGCGTGCCGTGGGCGGCGAAGACGGCCTGCCCGTGCACCCCCGGCACTTCTGTGTCGGCGCCGACGACCTCCTCCAGTGTGTTCAGCAGAGACCGGTCCGCGCCCTGACGGGACAGGCTCTCGCGCAGCCGCCGCCAGCGCAGCGCGATCGCCCGCTCGGGATGGTCGACGTCTCGGGAGGTGTCCAGGTACACGGAGACGTACGGGCCCGGCTCCGCGTAGAGGGGCTCAAGGAACGACAGCCTCATCGCCACTCCTCGTCGATGGTCTCCACACCTTCGATGATGCGCCTGCCGCCGATCCCCAGCGGCCCACCTCGCCGAACGCCGCCCGGAGGTCGCCGCCACCCTGCTGCGCAGCACGCAGCAAGCCCGGGATGAAGAGCAGGCACGAGCCGCGGTGATCGTTCTACCGCTGGGATGGCCGCCCCACCGCGCTCAGGCTGAAGTGACGCCTACTGCCGGACGCTCCAAACCCCGGACCTCAGTGGGGGACAACCTCGAGAGATCCCTGGGGGATCGATATCGAAGGGGGGAAACAGGGGAAGGTGTCGCGCTGCCGCGCGGGGAACTGAACTGTGCCACCAGTGTCAGGAACCAGCCGCAACAACATGGACGTACAGGTAAGTTGTGGCCATCGATTGATTGTTTGTGGGGCTTGGAGGTCTTCATGAGTGAGCAGCAGCCGTCCGTCAGTCGGCTCGCCAGGCCGGTGTCGGAACGGATCGACACAACCAGGCCGCACTCCGCCCGCTTCTGGAACTATTTCGTCGGCGGCAAGGACAACTACGAGGTCGACCGTGAGATCGGCGACCAGATCAAGACGTTCTTCCCGGGCCTTGTTGACGTAGCGGTGGCGGGACGGCAGTTCCTGCGCCGCTCGGTGAGTCACCTGGTGGAGAATCAGGGTGTCCGGCAGTTCCTGGACATCGGGACCGGCCTGCCCACTGCGGACAACACACACCAGGTGGCCCAGGGCATAGCCCCCGAGTCACGCATCGTGTACGTGGACAACGACCCGCTCGTCCTCGCGCACGCTCGCGCCCTGCTCACCAGCTCACCCGAGGGAGCCACCGACTACATCGATGCCGACTTCTACGAGCCGGACGCCATCCTTGCCGAGGCCGCGAAGACACTCGACTTCGACCGGCCTGTGGCCCTGATGCTGCTCGGCATACTCGGTCACGCGGGCGACTTCTCGCGGGCGCGTGAGGTGGTGGGCCGGCTGATGGCGGGCCTGCCGTCTGGCAGCTACCTCGTGGTGTACGACGGCACGCGTACCAGCGAGGGCATGATCGCCGCAGAGAAGGCATACATCGAGAGCGGTGCCGTGCCTTATTACGTCCGTGAGCCGAGCGAGATCGTCACTCTCTTCGACGGGCTGCGGATCCTCGACCCGGGCTTTGTCCGGCTCAGCGAGTGGCGGCCCGACGCCGAGAGCGCGACCGTTTCCGCCGATGTCGATGCCTTCGGTGGAATCGGCGTCAAGGAGTGACTCGACGCGGGCACTCTCGTCGGCTGATCAGAGCCGGGGAGAAGGCCATCCCTGATCTTGCGTGGGTATCCCCGGCTTCAGCCGGGGAGGGAAACGCATCCTGAGCGCGGAGGCGCGGCTGCCAACGGGAATCTGGATCTGACGATCACTCATACTGGTTCTGGGGACGCTTATTTGACGCTGCGCGACGCCTATGGCGGTTCTGTCCAGACGTTCACAGTGCGGGCGGGAGCGACCGTGAACCACTCGGTGGACCTACGGGGGAGCAGCCGCTGGTACGACATCTCGGTGGCCTCCGACACGGATGCCACGTTCCTGCGCCGCTTTGCCGGACACGTCGAGACGGGCGAGGCGGGTACGAGCGATCCGGCCCTGGTGGCAGGCTGAATCAGCGGACTGGGGTGGGGCGCAGGTGTCCATGCCCCCACCCCCCCGATCAGTCTGACGTCTGACCACTCGTCGGCGGCTGCCGTCCGGATCACCGACATCGTCAAGGTCGTCCTCGGCCTTCACAACGCCACAAAGTGAGGTCGGAAAAGCATCAATGACCCGGTGATCGGCGGGCGATCACCGCCTGAACCCGGCCGAAAGGTCTACCGCTGATCTTCGAAGCCACGGGCGGCCGGGCCTGGCCCAGTTTGTCCTCCAGCACTGTAAACCGGGCATCCGAGATCTTAGGCATCGTCGCAGGCCCGGCGGAATGCAGGGCCTCCGGTCCACCCTCTCGCCAAGCTCGACGCCGGCGTTCCACCGAACGCTCGCTCACCCGCAACTCCTTCGCGATCACCGGGGTCTTCTCACCCGCCGCGAACCGCCCGCCAGCCGTACCTGCTCACGAAACGCCCGCCGCTCAGCAGTCAGGCACCCACCTGCCGCATACCACCGGCATACAGCAGGGATCACCAAAAGTCACCACCCGACGACAATGCGAGAACCCGCCGCAGTTCACTCGTTTGGAGCGTTTGAGTCGCCGCCTTGAATGACGTGGGCTTTTCATTGAGCTGCACCGCAACGGCGTTTGAGTGGGAGGTGCAGTTCGTCCTTCTCCCGTCGTGGCGGATTCATCCACTCCGGTCGGCGATGCCACGCAGCAGAACGCGGACCTCGTTGCGCCGAACCCCGGAGGTCACCCTCGTGGTCACTGACACGTCCCAAGAGCTGAACCGGTCCCGGCCGCCGCTCATCGCACGCTGGCGCGAATCGGCAAACCAGCACCTCACCCCCACGAAAAGATCACTGATCGTGACGTGGATCGCCTTCGGCGTCACGTGGGGAACCGTGCGGACCATTACCCACGGCATTCGCGGCGGATGGCTGCCTTGGGGGAACATCTCCGCCGGCGGTCAGCACCTGCACCACTACAACTTCGGCATCGGCACCCTTGCCGGCATTGGCATCATCGCCGTACGCGGCGACGAGCGCGCCGTCGGCCACCCGGCCGTCGCCGCTGCCTACGGCGCAGGGACCGCCCTCATCGCCGACGAATTCGCCTTGCTCCTCGATCTGCAAGACGTCTACTGGGCCAAGCAAGGGCGCCTCAGTGTGGATGTCTCCTTCGGCATCCTTTCCGTACTCGGCGCATACCTGACCGCCAAACCGTTCTGGCACGAGTGCGCTCGGGCGACCCATCACCATGTCGTCTCCGCCGCCAAGCACCACCTGACACCCGCCAGGTAGGCCGCCCGCACCGGGGCGCTGACCGGCTCGGCGAAAAACCAGCACCAAGGACCCCCTCGACGTCGTGCGACGGGCGTTGGACACGTTTGGTCAAAAGATCGACGGCAAGTCCGCGGCCCCCGCGCCCCCGGAGCGCTCCGGGCCCGGCGTCGTGGGCGCACGTTCCTCGACGGGGCGGCGGTCGGTGCGGTGAGCGTGATCGCCGTGGCCGCTTGGCAGCTGCACCGTGTACCTGTGCGGCGACGAGGACGGTCTCTTCCTCGGGCAGTACTGGACGTTCCGCTTCTACTCCACGTTCCGCGCCTGGCAGCTGGTCAGCAGGAACAGCGGAAAATGCGTGGCGGTCCGCGAGGACGGCGGCGACCTCGAACAGGCCCTCCAGCTGTCGGGCGGCAGCGACGGCTGGCTGCTCCGGCCGACCTCACCGGCGAACGCCCGAGCCGCCTGGCATGCGCAGTACCGAGCGGTGTGCCTAGCGTGGAAGACGCGGATCCGTACGTACGGAGACGGCCCGGATGCACGTAGAGCGTAGTTCTGTCCCTGGGAAGACGGCCGCGGACGGGCCTGCGGGACACCGGTCGCGGTGGCGCCGCACGCGTTCGTGGCTGAGCGTCCACAGCGTGGCCGGGCAGGTGTTCCTGTGGATGCTGGTGGTCGTTTTGCTGCTGGTCACGGTGGGGCTGTCGGCGCTCATCCTGCAGGCCCGGAACTCCACCACGAAGGACGCCGAGCACAGCACGCGTGCCGCGGCCATCGCTCTGGCGGCGGATCCGGCGACAGCGAAGGCACTGGACAGCCGTCATCCGACCGCGGCGCTGCAGCCGGTCGCGGAGAATATTCGGAAGAGCGCTGGCTTCGACTATGTCGTGGTCTTCAGCCCCCAGGGGATCCGTTACACCCATCCCAACCCCGAGCTGATCGGAAAACACGTCTACGGCGGGTACCGGCCCGCCCTGAAGGGCCCGTACACCAGCAGCTTCAAGAGCCCCCTGGGGTGGGCCGTGGACTCGACGGCCCCGGTGCGCAGACCCGACGGTTCCGTCGCCGGACTGGTCTCGGTGGGCGTCACGGTCGAGCGCCTGGGCAACTCGGTGCAGCACGAGGTGCCGCTCCTGCTCGGCGGCGCCGCCGCCGCACTCTGCCTGGGCATGGGCGGCGCCGTACTCGTGCGGCGGCGCCTGTACCGTCAGACGCGCGGCCTGGGCCCGGACGGGATCACGAGGATGTACGAGCAGGTCGAACTGTCCCGTGAGCGGCTGCAACTCCTCTACGACGCCGGGGTGCGGGTCGGTACCACCCTGGATGTGGTGCGCACCGCGCACGAGCTCGCGGAGGTGGTGATTCCCCGGTTCGCGGACTTCGTCACGGTCGAACTGGCCGACCCCGTCCTGCACGGCGACGAGCCGTCCCCGGACACCGGCAAGTCCGGCGGACCGAAGATCCGCCGCATGGCCATGAGCGGCATCAGGGACGACCCGCCGCTCTATCCCCTGGGATCCATGATCAGCTTTGTTCCCGCCGCAGCCGGGGGCGCGAGCCCGGAGACCGGGCACGCGGCGCGGGCCGCCGATCTGCACCAGGCGCACGCCTGGCGGGCCCGCGACCGGGACAACACCGACGCGATCCTCGCGTACGGGATCCACTCCCTGATCTCCGCGCCCTTGCAGGCGCGCGGCCTGACCCTGGGCATGGCCCACTTCTGGCGCGCGGAGCCCTCCCCGCCGTTCGGGGACGACGACGTCGCCTTCGCCGAGGAGCTGGCCAGCCGCGCGGCCATCTCCCTCGATAACGCCCGTCGCTTCACCCGCGAGCACACCATGGCAGAGGCGCTGCAGCGCAGTCTGCTGCCCCGCGGGCTGCCCGAGCAGAGCGCCCTGGACCTGGCGTACCGCTATCTGCCCGCCCACCACAGCGTGGCCGGCGACTGGTTCGACATCATCCCCCTGTCGGGATTCCGCGTGGCGCTGGTCGTCGGCGACGTCGTCGGCCACGGCCTGCACGCCGCAGCCACCATGGGCAGACTGTGCACGGCCGTGCGCAACTTCTCCGCCCTCGACCTGCCTCCCGACGAACTGCTTGCCCGTCTCGACGACCTCGTCATCAGCCTCGACCAGGCGAGCACCGGCACCTCCGAGGAGGTCGACGTCACGGGCGCCACCTGCCTGTACGTGATCTACGACCCGGTCTCCGGAGACTGCACCATGGGCAGGGCGGGCCATCCCGCCCCCGCGCTCGTACGTCCCGACGGCAGCGTGGACTTCGTCGACCTGCCCGCAGGGCCGCCGCTCGGCGTCGGAGGACTGCCCTTCGAGGTGGCGGAGCAGCGGCTGGGGGAGGGGACCCGGCTGGTGCTGTATACCGACGGCCTCGTCCACGACCGGCACCGCAGCATCGACGACGGACTTGCCGCACTGCGCGGCCACCTGGTCCGTACCGCCGCCGAGAACGCTCCGGAGGCGGTCTGCGGAGCCGTCTTCGACGCGACTGCCCCGCCGGAGCCGCGCGACGACGTGGTGGTCCTCGTCGCGCGCACCCGCCTGTTCAAGCCCGGCCAGGTCGCCTCGTGGGACGTGCCGGCCGATCCCGCCGCCGTCTCACGGATTCGCTCCGAGTGTGTCGAGCAGCTCTCGGCATGGGGACTCGACGGCCTGGCCTTCACTGCGGAACTGATCCTCAGTGAGCTGATCACCAACGCCATCCGGTACGGCACCGAGCCGATCCACGTCCGCATGCTGCGCGACCGCACTCTGGTGTGCGAGGTCTCCGACGGCAGTAGCACATCCCCGCATCTGCGCTACGCCGCCACGACGGACGAGGGCGGCCGCGGACTGTTCCTGGTCGCCCGCCTCGCCGAGCGCTGGGGCACCCGGTACACCCCCCGAGGCAAGGTCATCTGGTGCGAGCAGTCCCTGGTGGCTGCCACGGAGGACCTGTTCGAGGTACTGGCCTTCTAGGGAGGGGCACCAGCGACGGCGTGCCGGGGTATCCGCGCTTTCGTGGGGTCAACTGGTTCGACACGGTCGACTTCCCCAAGGATGGGGACGGCTGCCGGTGGGATTCCACCCCGCACGACCCGGTCACCCGCGTTCGTCTGCAGGGCGTCGGGCACGTCAAGGTGCACCAGCACCGGCCCGTGGTCGGCAAGGTCAAGACCGTCTCGGTCAAGCGCGAGGGCCGCAAGTGGTTCGTCGTGCTGACCGCCGAGCAGTCACAGCCCGAACCACTGCCCAAGACTGGCAGCGTGGTCGGTATCGACCTGGGCATAGCCAACTTCCTCGCTGACTCAGGCGGCGGGTTTGTCCCCAACCCGCGTCACGGACGCAGCGCTGCCGCGCAGCTCGAGGCAGCACAGCAGACACTCGCCAGGTTTCCGCGTGTCCGACGGGACAAGCGGACGGCACATCACCGCCGGGCGGTTGAGAAGGTCGCCAAGCTGCACGGCAGGGTCCGCCGTCAGCGGCTCGACCACGCCCACAAGACCGCGCTGGCCCTGGTCCGCGAGCACGATGTCATCGCACACGAAGACCTCAAGATCCGCAACATGAGCAAGATCCCGGCCCCGAGGCCGGACCCCGACCAGCCGGGCAGCTTCCTGCCCAACGGGGCCGCGGCGAAGGCCGGGCTGAACCGCTCGATCGCCGATGCCGGATGGGGGTGTTCCTCGCGATCCTGAACGCAAAGGCTGAGAGCGCCGGGCGGGAAGTGATGGCCGTGAACCCCTGCAACACCTCCCGGCGGTGCCCCGAATGCGGGCACACCGCGAAGGAGAACCGGCCCACACAGGAGAAGTTCCACTGCGTCTCGTGCGGCCACACCGCGCACGCAGACACAGTCGGGGCTCTCAACGTTCTACGGGCCGGGCTGGTCCGTCGCGAAGCCCAACCGGCATAGCGAGAAGCCCCCTCAATTTATGAGGGGGAGGAGTCACGGAATGCGGAACAGGAATCACGGAATCACGCCAGAAGCGAGCCAAGGGTGTGTCCCGTAGATCAAGGTGAGGTCGACGGTGCCCTGGTAGATACGTTCTCGCTTGCGTCTGCCGACACACTGCGGGATAGGCCGGATCGCTTGCTGAGGAGCGTCAACGCGGTGATCAAGGCGAGAGCGGCGAAGACGCCAGCTGCCCCAAACGCGGCATGCTGCCCGGTGGTGAGTGCGAGCGGTGTCGGACCACCGATCGCGGACGTGCGGGCGGCAGCGACGCTGGCGCAGATGGCAGTGCCGAGGGCGGTGCCGACGGCGAAGGAGGTGTCGGCGAGGCCGGCGGCCAGGCCTGAGTCCTTCTCGGTGACGCCGGTCAGCGCGGCGATCTGTGCGCATACCGTGACGGCGCCCATTCCCGCCCCGAACAAGAACAGGGCCGCCGGCAGAAGACTCATCGGGCCACCGGCCGGTATGCGGGTGAGCAGCAGGCAGCCACAACCGAGCAGGACGGTCCCGGCGGCAGCTACCCGCCCCAGGCTGAGCCTGGGCACGATCCGTTGGCTCAGCAGGGCGCCTGCGGCCGCGGTGACGGTCATCATCGCGGCCGCCAGCCCGAACTGCGCCGCCGGCCAGCCGAGCACCTGCTGCACGAAAGAGGTGAGGGTGACGAGCATGCCGTCGACGGTCATGCCGGCGATGAGCAGGAGGAGGTTGCCGCCGATCAGCATGCGCGAGCGCAGCGACTGAAAGGAAACGAGCGGGGCCACCGATCGCTTCTCGATCAGGATGAACATCCAGACCAGCACGGCCACGGCGGCCAGTAGCCCGATGCTCTGTCCATTCGCCCACCCGGATGTCGGCACCCGGGTGATCACGTATACGAGCAGAACGAGTGCCGGGGCGATGGTCAGCGCACCAGGGATATCGAAGGAACGGGAGCGTGCTCGGTCCCGGCTTTCGCGCAGCATGGCGGGGGCGAGCACCAGCACGAGGGTCCCGACAGGGACGTTGACCCAGAACACCCACTGCCAGCCGAAGATATCCGTGATGATGCCGCCCAGTAGTAGACCGGCGGTGGCGCCGAACCCGCCGAGGCCGCCCCAGATACCGAGCGCCCTGTTCCGCTCGATCCCTTCGGGGAAAGTGTTCATGACCATCGACAACGCGGCCGGAGCGATGATCGCGGCCGAGACGCCCTGCACCGCCCGGGCGGCCACCAGGGCCTGGATGGATGGAGCGAGCCCGCACGCCAGGGAGGCCACGACCCGCAGCACCATCCCGGCGATGAACACACGCCGACGGCCCAGCAGATCCGCAGCGCGGCCGCATAACAACAGCAGCCCGCTGAAGGCCAGCGCGTAGGCCGTCACGGTCCATTGGATGGCAGGACCGTGCAGGCGAAGGTGGCCTTCGATCGCGGGCAGAGCGGCGAGCAGGCTGGTGCCGTCCAGAATCGTCATGAAGAACGCCGTGCCCAGCAGCGCCAGCACCCGCCAACGGCGAGTCTGCGAAAGGTTGCTCGTGGTCATCACTGTTGCTCGATGCTTCGCAGCAGTTCGGCGGCGAGCGCGTCAAGCCACTTGCCGGTGCCCTGCTTCCGCCAGCTTGGTTCTTCGCGGCCGTCGAGGAAGGTGCTCTGCTCGGTGAGCAGCAGCCGGGTGCCACCTCCCTCAGGGTGGAACTCCACCGTCGTCAGCGACACTGTCGCAAGGTCTTGCCCCTCGGACAGAGTGGAGGTGTAAACGATCCGCTCGTCCTGGACGATGTCGCGGTACCAGGACTCGAAAGTCAGCACCGGCCCACCGCCAGAGCGGCCGCGGTTGACCTCCCGCCCACCGACGCGGAAATCAAGCTCGTGCTCGGCGCCGGGGCCGGAGAACCAGCGGGCCTTTGCTTCGGGGGCGGCCCACGCGGCGAACACTGTGGCCGGTGAGGCCGCGTAGAGGCGTTCGAGGGTGAACGTGGCATGCGTGACCACGTGATCGGTCATTGTGCGCTCCCTTGATCTGGGCTGTCGCAGTGTTCGGTCAGGTAGTCGCCGAGGCGATCGAGGCGGTGTTCCCAGACAGTGCGCTGCGCCGCGATCCAGTCCTCGGCCGTTCGCAGCACACCCGGCTCGATGTGGCAGGTGCGTACCCTTCCGGCTTTCTCAGACCGGACCAGTCCGCACGCCTCCAGTACCTGTAGGTGCTGCATCACCGCTGGCAGCGACATGGCCAGCGGCCGGGCCAGCTCACTGACCGAGGCAGGCCCGCGGATCAACCGCTCAACGATGTCCCGGCGAGTCGCGTCCGCCAGCGCTTGGAACACCCGGTCCAACGACCCAGCTTGGTTAAGCATGTGCCTAACTATTCGATGCCGACATCGAATAGTCAAGCATTTTGTTAACTTTTCTTCCCTCGGGAGTGCGCCGTTCCCTCGCATACGTCTCGTCCGGGAGTACGCGCCCGGGCCTCACTTCTCACAAATGGTCATCTGTGAGAGTTCCGCGAGAGGCCCGGAAGCGATCACGTTTCACCAGGTCGCCACTCGCAAAAGTCCTCTCGAAACCCGCACGTTGTGCGAGGCACTTCCGAGAGACTGCCGTCATGGATTTGGCACCCGATCAGGCCGCATTGGCGGTAGAACGTCACGACTGCCCGAACTGTGACGCGCCCGCCGGCAGCGCCTGCCGTACCCAGGGCGGCAAGACCGCCGCCAGGTACCACACCCCGCGCTTCGTTCTCGTCCCCGCGCTCCGCGAGGAACTGGAGATCCCGGTGCCCGCCGACCGCGGTCCCGGCCGCGCATGGAAGCAGGGGCCCGCGCTCGCGGTGGTGCCCGCGCCCCGCACCGAGCGGCCGGTGCGAATCGGATACGCCCGCACGTCGACCGCCCGGCAGGAACTGGCGGGCCAGCTCGAAGCCCTCCGCCGGGCGAAGTGCCACAAAGTCTTCTCCGAGCACATCAGCACCCGGGTCAAGGTCCGGCCCGAGCTGGAGAAGGCGCTTGCGCTGGCCCACCAGTTCAAGGAGGCCGCGCCCGAGACCCCCGTCATCTTCACCGTCCACGAACTCAAGCGCCTCGCCCGCAACGCCGCCGAGCTGATGACGCTGTCCGCCGAACTCCAGGCCGGCGGCATCCAGCTCGAACTCCTCACCGGCCCGCTCACCGGCATCTACGACCCCAACGGCATGGGCGCGATGTTCTTCGTTGTCCTCGCCGTCGCCGGGCAGATCGAGCGCAACTACATCCGGGAGAAGACCCTCGAAGGCCAGGTCATCGCCGCATCCAAGGGCAACCACGGAGGACGCCCTAAGGTCATCGACGACGACATGCTCACCTTCGCCGTCGCACTCAAGGACAAGGGCGTCCCCGTCCCCGAGATCGCAAAGAAACTCACCGTCAAGGTCGGGAAGAACGCGGGCAAGTCCCCATCGGTCGCCTCGCTCTACCGAGCCCTGGCCGAAGCCGAGGCCGCCACGGTGGACGACGGCCTGCCGCTCAGGCCCAAGCCCGTACGCATCCGCCGCCCCGAGGACCCGCTCACCCCCGAAGAGATCGACCTCCGCGAACGCCTCCAGGCCCAGCCCCACCCGAACTCGGAGACCCGCAGCTAGTGCCGCATCAGGCAACGTTCGCCTCGTTCGGAGGGGCCAACATACGAGCGCATCTGCGCGACGCGGCCGTCGGCCGTGGTCCAGTCGGCCGCGAAACTACCGACATAACGCCAGCGGGCACGCTCGTAGAGCTTGATGGCCGCGGTCGCACCGGCCTCGACTTCCAGAACGGGCCTCAGTCCGTGGACTACCGCTTCTTCGACCGCCTTGTCCAGCAGCTTGGCCGCTACCCCTCGTCGACGAGCACGGGCGCTGACGAAGAGCCGTGCGACAGATACCAGACGCTGAGCGGGCAGCCCGACAGCGGTCGCAAGCGCCTTCCCTGGACGGGCTAGGACCACATGGCCCAGGATCTCCGAACCGTCTACGGCCACCCAGGCAGCGAGCATGCTTCGGGGAGTCAGCCATCCTTCGGGATCGGCAGGCCAATCCACTGGGTAGCGATCTGCCGCGTGAACGGTGGCGAGAGCCTCGGTGCAGCCCGGCATGTGATCACCGGCGCGAGGATGAATCTTCAGTTCATTCATTCCGAGATCTTGGCACGTAGCCAGCTACGCCGAACTCCCGCTTCCTGGCCGGGAGGACGACGTCAGAATGATCGGCAGACGGCCGCGGCGAGACGACGTGATCCACTGGTTGCCTGACGGGGCGAACGTTGCTTGATGCGGCACTAGCGACCATGATCAAGGGCTTAGCGCCAACGGCTGTACCGATGGTCCCCAAGGCCGAGGAGCCCCGTGAGTTCGCGAAAACTGAAGGGTTCTCGGTAGGAACCCACGGGTCCGACAGCCGATTCTCAGGCGAGGAGGCGCGGGTTCATGACGAACCCAGGGTGCGGGACCGCTTACAAGGGTCGGTAGGTGCCGTAGTTCCCGGCAAGGGAGTTAGTGGCGGCTTCGGCGACATCGGATCGGGGGCTTGAGACGCATGAGGTGAGGAAGTCGTGCGCTCGCTGCCCGGTCCAGCCGGCCGCGGCAACAGCGGGCCAGAAGTAGATCCCATCCTGTGGGGACCTGGCTTCGATGAAGTCGAGGACGTTTGTCACGGTTTCCTGATCCAGGGCAAGCCGGAGCATGGCCACGGCCTGCAACGCTCCGCCCACAAGAGTCTCGTTACCGGTACTCATGCACCAGCGAATCGCCTCGGTGTGGGAGTGCTCCATGTAGCTCAGCCGGACGATGGCGTCGCCCCCGGCAGTGTGAACCGCATGGAGAGTGTCGCGCTGAAGGACGAGATCTCGCAGGTAGGGAAGGTCGGACGGGGAGCCGCAAGTACCGAGCGCCATCGTCATCTGGTACTGGGTTTCCCAGGTCCGCGAATCCCTCACCTCATTCTTCAGGGCTTCGAGCAGGGCAGGACCGGCATCTGAGTCGCCCAGTTTTCGAAGTCGCTTCGCGGCCGAGCGGCGCTTGGCGGAACTCCGGTCTTGAAGCTGGCGGATCGCTTCAACGGCGTCGAGAGCCATGGTCTCTCCTACTGGACGGACGTCACTGGACATTATTCGGCTTCTCTGACAGTTCCGCCGGGGGGCTCACGGGCGAGGCCAGAAGCAGCTGACGGGCCGAGTCGGCGTAACGCATCGCGGTCTTCTCATCGAGCCCGAACACTTCGGCGAGGTGGAGCGGGTCGGGCCCGTGGGTCAGGGCCTCTTCGAGTTGGCGGTCGACGCGGAGCCGTTCCAGCGTCGCGTCCTGCCCGCGCATCGCGGCGCTGATCCAGTGGTTGCTGGCGCGGCTGGTCTTCGTGGCGGTCTGGTTGTTGATCAGTAGGTGGAGGTTCGCGGTGTTCGGCCACCGGTTTCGCCGGTGCTCCAGCCACTCCAGCAGCAGCTTCAGGGTGAGGTCGTCGAGCGGGCGGACACGTCCGGCGATGGTCAGCCGCCGGTTGCCGAGGTCGAGGTCGTCGAGCATGAGGTTGGCGATCTGGGCGACCCGGGCGGCGTGGGCCGCTGCGAGGGCGAGGATGAGCCGCGTCGCCGGGGTGGTGGCCGCCGCGACGGAGCGGTCGACCTGCTCGGGGACGAGCGGTTGCAGCACGGCGTACTCGTATTGTCCGACCTTGATCCGACTGGTGGGGTTGCGGAAGATCAGCCCGTTCCGCTTGGCCCATGTGAACAGCGAGCGCAGGGCGACGAGTTGGTCGTGGCGCTGGTGGCCGTGCAGTGTCTTGATGTAGGTGAGGACATCGTCGCGGGTCACTTCGCGCAGGTGGTCGTAGGGGTTCGACCATTCCAGCAGGGCCAGGCGGACTCGGTTGAGGTAGAGCCAGACCGTGCCTTCCCGTCGCGGGAGGCTGCGGGGGCCGCCGTCGCGCAGGACGCGGGTCCAGCGCTCGGCCTCCGAGCGGATGCCGGGTGCGAGACCCTCCAGCCTCTCGGCGAGCCAGCGTTCGAAGGAGGGTTCGCTGTCGTCCTCGAAGATCCCCATCTCGTCCAGGACCGTGACGGTGTGGCCGACCGGCAGGTCCAGGGCCCGCAGCGGGGCGAAGATCTCCGTGTGCCGGATGACGTCGCCCTCGACGTAGCCGGTGAGGACGAGGGCCAGGCCGCGGTTGACCGCGAAGCGGATGTTACGTCCCCAGCCGCGGGCCTCGGCGAGCCGGTGGGCAAGGTACTTCGCCCAGGCCAGCCAAGGGCTGGTCAGATCGGCGTCGGCCAGAGCGAGCCGGCTGTAGTCACGGGGGATCTGTGTGAACAGCGGTAGCTGCCGCCAGCCGGGATCCGGGCGCCAGGCCGGTGAAGGAGGTGGTTTGGGCGGGGCTCCCCGCCGTCCTCCGCGCGTCCGAGCCGCGGGGGTTGGTCTCCTGCGGTAGTGCATCCCGACGAAGAACAGTTGGTGATGCCGGACGGCGGCGAGCCGGTTCCGCACGTCCGTCTCGTCCGTGGGCTGGCCGACGACGGCCTTCGCACGGAGGCGGGCCTGGCACCAGCACAGGCGGCAGTAGTTCCACTTCAGCGGCTGGACGCGGTGGCAGCCGGTGCATGCGGCCACATCGTGGCCGCGGCCGAACATGTAGCAGGTGGGGCAGAGGCGGCCGCTGAAGTTTCCCCAGGCCAGGCAGCTGTCGCAGGAGTCGGTGGGCTTGACGTAGCCCTTCGGGAACCGTGCCATCGGCTCACTCCGGCGGCAGCGACCGGCCGTCCCGGCGCTTGGGGATCACCTTCGGTGCGGCGGTTCCCGCACCGACCGCGGCCCGTTCGGTCTCCTCTGCCTGGCCAGGGCGGCGGACCTTCTCCGGTTCGGGGATCAGCAGGTCTCCGATCTCGCAGCCGAGGACCACGCAGATGACGTCCAGGTCCTCCAGCTTGAGCGAGACCGGCTGCCCGGACCACAGCCCGGACATCTTGCCGGCCGAGATCACCAGGCCGTGCTCGGCCAGGCTCCGCTGGAGTTCGGACGCCTTCCAGATACCCTTGTTCGCGGCGGTCAGCCGCAGGTTCCACCTCATCGGGCCAGTCCTTCCAGCCGCTTCGCGGCCCGTTCCATCCCGGCGACCCAGGCGTCCTCGACCCGGGTCTGCTGCACGTGGATATACCGCATGGTCGTAGCGATCCAGGAATGTCCTAAGACCTCCTGGATAGCGAGCAAGTCCAGCCCGTTTCCGTAGAGTTGGGACGCGCAGAAATGTCGCAGGACGTGCGGTGTCAACCTGTCCGTCCAACTCGCCAGATGAGCCTGGACCGCGTTGTCGAGCCCGTTGCGCAGGGCGTCGTCGCCGACCCGGCGGGCGGAGCCGTCGGTGTTCTTGCGCTCGGAGGGGAACAGCGGGGCACCAGGGCGAGTGTGATCGTCATCGAACTGGCCCCACACGTCTTCGATGAACCACCGCAGTGTCCGGTCGGCACCGTTGATCAGCGGAACCATCCGCTCGCGCGGCCCCGAGCCACGGGCCCCCTTGCCGTGGCGGACGTGGAGTTTGCCGAAGCGGCCCAGGTCCCACTTGATGTCGTCCAGGTCGAGCCCACATGCCTCGCTCACCCGCAGGCCGACCTGGGACATCAGCTTCGAGGCGGTGTAGTTCCGGGCGGTGGGGGCGAACTTCCGGCAGGTGGCCAGCTCGCCGCCCCAGCCGGTGAATAACGTCCCGATCTCCGGCTCATTCGGCGGGATCCGCAGCTGGGCGTCCTCGGCCCCGCGCGGCCGGTTCATCTCGTCGATCGGGCACTCGACCACCCGGCCGGTCATCCGGTGGATTTCGACCTTGTGTCGCAGCTCCAGGAACATGAAGTACGTGCTCAACGCCTGCGACCGGCCCAGCCGGGTGCCGCTGGGCGAGTGCCGCAGCACCTTCCCGAAGTACACGTCCGCGTCAGCGGGCTCCATGTCCCACAAGGGCCGGCCGAACCAGGTCCTGATCTGATCCAGGTGACCGACGTCCCCGCGGATGGTGCCGTCCGCCAGCCCTGCTGAGGCCCGTGCGAGGACGAACCCGGACAGCACATCGGTCTCGAACCGCTCCAGCTCCTCAGCCGACGCGGGCGCCCAGTGCTCACGCAGATCCCGTACGACTGCCAGCGCCGCCAACCCGAGCCTCCTCACCTTCGACCCGACTGCGAATCGGCCAGACGAGGTGAGAACGCTTCAAGAATCACGAAGTTACGTCACAAGCCGACAGAGCACACGAAGGAGGAAGAACCCCCTGGCCACGGGCCCAGAGAATCAGCGGGGCTCAGGGGAACTCGCGGGATGTCGCACACCTGAAACCTCAGATGCTGGGCGGATAGGGTATTCGGCAGGCGCGGCGCGGCGCGGCCGACGAGCAGATGGCGCCGGATGCACCGAGACGCTCTCGCGTGCGGCAAGCACGAATCGCCGTCGGCGCAGAGCCTTGCCGGGCAGGTGTGGGAACGGACGGTACGTCATTCCCGCGGCGCGGGACCGGTGGAGGCGCGCACGACCACTTCGCAGCCGAGCAGCAGTGACCGGGGCGGTCCCGGCTGTTCGATGCACTTCAGCAGCATGCGTGCGGCCTCGGCGCCGATTTCCTGCTGGGGCACGTGCACGGTCGTCAACGGCGGGATCATCCGGGTCAGGAACGGCATGTCGTTGAAACCCACCACGGACATGTCCTCGGGGCATCGCAGCCCGAACGCCGCCAGCGAGTCCAGCGCTCCGAGTGCCAACAGGTCGTTCGCAGCGAACACGGCTGTGGGGCGTTCGGGGCCTCGATACGTGGCCAGGAGTTCGTCCATCGCCGCGGTACCCGCGGCCTCGCTGAATCGGGTGGCGTTGACGACGGGGGTGTGCCGGGAGTCCAGCCCGGCGTGCTCACAGGAGTCGAGGAAGGCACGGCGCCGGATCAGCCCGGTCGACAGCTCCTGCGGGCCCGCGAGGTGGGCGATGCGCCGGTGACCGAGACCGGTGAGGTGCCGGACGACGGCGTCGATGCCGATCGCCTCGTCCGCCGTGACCGACGGTGTCCTTCGATCGTCCAGGACCCGGTTGACGAGCACCATCGGCACCCCGTCCGCCGCCGCGCGCTCGAGCAGGGGGTGCTTGCGGCGCGCGGTCGCGACCAGGAAGCCGTCACATTGACGGCCGCGCAGCTCCGCGAAGAGGCGTGCCTCCTTGTCCTCGTCGTTGTCCGTGCTGACCAGCAGTGCCGAGTAACCCTCGACGGCGAGCGACTCCTCCGCGCCTCTGACGATGGGAGGGAAGAACGGGTTGGTCAGGTCGGGAATGAGGATCGCGACCATCCGGGAGCGCCGGGTGCGCAGGGCACGCGCGACGGAGTTCGGCTGGTAACCCAGACTTTCGGCCACCGCCAGCACTCGCGTGGCTGTCTCCGCCGACACCCGGTGGCGTGTGTCGGGATTCAGGGCCCGCGACGCCGTGCCGGGATGGACGCCGGCCGCTCGCGCCACATCGCTCAACCTCGTCACGCGCCCCACCGTAATGCCGGGCACAACGCGATGGCAATGGATTGCATCAAGGGTTGCCGCACACCTTGACACCCCTTGGCCGCGAGCTTAATTTCGCGGCAACCGATTGCGCAGCGGTGCGGCACGACCCCGTGCGGCGCACTGTTGCATCGCCCTGAATAGCCATGAATTTCCCTCTCTTCGAGCGTAGGGACGGCTCGCCATGGAAGACAATCGATTGTCATCGAGGGTCAGAGGACACCGATGGCGCCGCCGTGGGGTCCTGGGGGCCCTGGCGGCCACGACCGCAGTGGCGCTGGCCGCCTGCGGACCCGCGACCGGAGGACCCGCCCAAGGGGCGGGCAGTGGCCCCGGCAAGGACACGCTGACGATCGGCGTCTCGCTCTCCCTGACGGGGGACTTCGCCGATCCCGGCAAGGCCGCCGAACGCGGCTACGACCTGTGGGTGTCCGACGTCAACGTCCGCGGCGGTGTGCTCGGGCGCAAGGTCTCCCTCAAAGTGGTCGACGACACGTCCAACCCGAACCAGGTCACGACGAACTACACCAACCTCATCACCAAGGACAAGGTCGATCTGGTCGTCGGCCCGTACTCCAGCCTGCTGACCATCCCGGCCTCGCAGGTGGCCAAGCGCTACGGCTACGCCTTCCTCGAGCCGGCCGGCGGCGGCCCGAAGGTGTTCGCCCAGCACCTGGACAACCTGTTCTTCGTCCAGCCCGCCGCCATTGTCAGGCAGGGCGACATCTTCGTCGACTATCTGCTCTCCCTGCCGTCCGCCAAGCGCCCGAGGACCGCCGCGTACGCGTCACTCGACGACCCGTTCGCCGCGCCCCTCGCCGACAACGTCCGCAAGCGCCTGGAAGCAGCCGGTATCAAGACCGTGTACTCCCAGACCTACCCCGACAACCTGACCGACCTGACGCCGGTCATCAGCCGGGTGGCCGCGGCCAAGCCCGATCTGCTCGTCTCCGGAACGCAGTCCGAGGATGCCTATGCCCAGGTCAAGGCGATGATCCAGCTGGGTTTCAACCCCCGCTGGCTGTTCGTCTCCAACGGAGCCAACAACCCGGTGGAGTTCCCCGACAAGGTCGGCAAGGACAGCACCGAGGGCATCTTCACCACCGGCGACTGGTACGCCGGCTCCCGGCAGCCCGGTGCCCCCGAGTTCGTCAAGGCCTACCTTGCCAAGTACGGCGGCACGGAGACGGACATCGACACCACCAGCGCCGAGGCGTACTCGGTCGGCGCGCTGATCGAAAAGGTTGCGCAGAAGACCGGGAAGATCGACAACAAGTCCATCATCTCCGCGCTGCACTCCGGCACGTGGCAGACGCCGATCGGCGACCTCTCCTGGGACGCCAACGGCGAGCCGAAGAGTCACTACACCCTCGTCCAGTGGCAGAAGCACCGGTTGACGCCGGTGTACCCGGCCGACGTGGCTGCGGCCGAGCCGGTCACCGCGAAACCGGCCTGGGGGGAGTGAGCGCTCGTGCACACCTTCATCCAGGCGACCCTGTTGGGCATCCTCACCGGCGGTGTCTACGCCCTGATGGCCAGCGGCCAGACTCTTGTCTTCGGCATCATGCGGGTGATCAACCTGGCGCAGGGCGCGCTGGTGGTCCTCAGCGCCTACCTGTCGTACACCCTGTTCACCTGGGCCGGGATCGACCCGTTCCTCGGCATCCTGATCGTCACCCCCGTGATGTTCGCGCTCGGGGTCGTCATCCAGTGGGTGTTTCTCCGGCCGCTCGGGAGCGGTGCGGGCGAACTCAGCCTGCTCGTCATGTTCGCCGTCGCCCTGGCCGTCGAAGGTGTGCTCGCGTCGGTGTACAAGACGACCTTCCGCTCCATCAACACCGGCTACCGCGACGCCGCCTGGCACCTGGGCGACTACCGGCTGCCGGTGACCAGGCTGGCGGCCTTCGGGCTGTCCCTCGTCGTCCTGGGCGGGCTGTGGCTGCTGCTGCACCGCACCCGCTTCGGCGCCTCGGTGCGGGCCACCGTGCAGAACCCGACCGCGGCCCGGCTGCTGGGCGTCAACCCCGAACGCGTCTCCGCACTCGGCTTCGGCCTGGGCACGGCGACCGCCGGAGCCGCCGGCGCGGTGTTCGGCCTGGTCTACCCCTTCAACTCGGGCAGCCACTACGACCTCATCGCGCGGCTCCTGGCCATCGTCGTGCTCGGCGGACTCGGCAGCCTCGGTGGCGCCGTCGTGGCCGGCGTGCTGATGGGCGTGGCCGAGGCGGTGGTGGCCGCGACCTGGTCACCGTCGTGGGCCGGGTTCACCTTCTTCACGGCGCTGCTCCTCGTCCTGCTGCTGCGCCCGCAGGGACTGTTCGGGACACGACTTCGGGGGGCGCTGTGACCTCCATCCTCTCCGCGACATCCGTGGCCGCCGCCTCCCGCTCCGGACTCGTACGCCACGCGAGGCTCTGGCGCGTCGCAGTGCCGGTCGCCGTCTTCGCGGCACTGCTGGCCGCGCCCTGGACCGTGGGCCAGCCGTGGATCGTCAACCTGCTGATCTTCACGCTCATGTACGCCACGATGGCGAGTGCCTGGAACCTGGTGGGCGGCCTCGCCGGCTATCCCTCGCTCGGACACGCGGCGTTCTTCGGCATCGGCGCCTACGGCGAGGCGATCTGGTTCCACCACCACCCGCCCGTCTCCGGCTGGGAACCCTTCATCGCGCTGCCGGCCGTGGCCGTCGGTACAGCGCTGGTGGGACTGCCGGTCGCATGGATCGCCATGCGCACCAGAGCCGCGACTTTCGCGATCGTCACGATCACCCTGGTCTTCGTCGTCCAGACACTCGCATTCAACGCCCGCGGGCTCACCGGGGGCGCCCAGGGCATCGGGATCGGCCCGGCCCCCTTCGGCGCCGCCTACTTCGCCTTCCCCTTCTACTACGTGCTGGTGGCTCTGCTTGCCGTCGCCGTCGCGGTGACCGCCCTCGTCATGCGGTCACGGCTGGGCCTGATCCTGGCGACCGTCCGCGACGACGAGGACAAGGCCCGAGGCATCGGGGCTCCCACAGCGATGGCCAAGCTCGCGGCGTTCGCGCTGTCGGTCGGCCTCACCGGTGCCGTGGGCGCGGTGTGGGCGTACTACGTGTCCTTCGTCTATCCGCCGTTCGCAGTGGACCCGCTGGTGACCATCGGCATGGTGCTCATGGTGTACCTGGGCGGGCGGGGGACGTTGTGGGGGCCGGTGCTGGGGGCGTTCCTCGTCGTGCCGGTGCAGCAGTACCTCGCCTACCGGCTCGGCGCCAACTCGCTGCACCTGGTGGGATACGCGGCCCTGTTCCTGGTGGTGATGCTCGTCCTGCCCCGCGGCATCCTGCCCTCGCTCGTGGACCGGATCGGAAAGCGGGTGAGCGGACGATGACGACACTCCTCGAAGTGCGCGGACTGACCAAGTCCTTCGGCGGGGTGCGGGCGGTGGACGACTGCTCGTTCGATGTCGAGGAAGGCTCGGTGACGGCGCTCATCGGTCCCAACGGGTCGGGCAAGACGACCGCGTTCAACATGATCACGGGTTACCTGGCCGCCGACTCCGGCTCGCTCCGGTTCGCGGGCACCACCTACCAGCACCCGGACCCGGCGGTGCTCTACCGCCGCGGACTCACCCGCACGTTCCAGCAGGCCCGGATCTTCGGCTCGCTCAGCGTACGGGAGAACCTGATCGCCGCCGCGGGGCACCGCTGGACGGGACTGCTCGCCCCGCGCGCCGCCCGGGCCGACCGGGCCCGCGCCGACGAACTGCTCGACGACTTCGGACTGTCGGCCAAGGCCGACCTGAAGGCGGCCGAACTCTCCTACGGCCAGCGCAAGCTGTGCGAGTTCGCCGCGGTGCTGATGGCGGATCCACGACTGGTGCTGCTCGACGAACCGACCGCGGGCGTCAACCCGGTGATGATCGAGACGATGGAGCGCCATGTGCGCAACAGGAACGAGGAGGGAGTCACCTTCCTGATCGTCGAGCACGACATGCCGCTGGTGATGCGGCTGTGCGACCCCGTCGTCGTCCTCGACCGCGGCCGACCCATCGCGGCCGGCGTACCCGCCGACATCCAGGCCGATCCCCGGGTGCTCGACGCCTATCTGGGGGAATGATGACCGACACCACCTCCGAACCCGCGAACCCGCTGCTCACTCTGGACGGCGTCACAGCCGGATACGGCGCGGGCCTGATCCTCAAGGGCGTCGACCTGACGGTCGCCTCCGGACAGGTCACCTGCCTCATCGGGCCCAACGGCTCGGGCAAGTCCACGACGCTGAAGACGATTTCGGGGCTGCTGAAGCCGACCTCGGGCACCGTCACCTTCCGGGGCGAGGACATCTCGCGGCTCAGTGCCCGGGAACGGCTCCTGCGCGGCATCGTCCACGTACCACAGGACCGCAGCCTCTTCCCGGCGATGACCGTGCGGGAGAACGTCGAGATGGGCGGCTACGTCCTGCGCGACCGGCGCCTGATCGCTGAGCGCTGGGAGCACATCGCCGCCTCCTTCACGATGGTGGCCGACCGGGCGAGCGCCCACGCCGGATCCCTGTCCGGCGGCGAGCAGAAGACCGTCGAGATCGCGCGGACCCTGATGCTCGACCCCGTCCTCATCCTCCTGGACGAGCCCTCCATCGGGCTCGACCCCAAGTCCCGTGTCGCCGTCTTCCGCAGCGTCGCGGACCTCGCGGCCGCCGGGCGTTCCGTCCTCCTGGTGGAGCAGAACGCCCGTTCTGGCCTGGCCGTCTCGCACACCGGCGTCGTCCTCGAGGGCGGCCGGGTCGCCCTGACGGGCACCGGCGCCGATCTGCTCTCCGATCCGGAGGTCGGCCGGCTGTACCTCGGGGCCGCAGCCCGGCCCGCCACACCTCTTGCCTCCTCCCTCCCGTCGCCCGCCGGCGACCCCACCCGACAGGACTGACTCATGACCGACAGCACGAACCGTCCGACCATCGGCTGGGCCGGCACCGGCCGCATGGGCTACGCCATGGTGTCCCGCCTCCTGCGCGCGGGCCACGACGTCACCGTCTACAACCGCACCCGCAGCAAGTGCGAGCCGCTGAGCGAGCTGGGCGCCACCATCGTGGACAGCGCCGCGGAACTGGCCGACCGCGACATCGTGTTCACCATGGTCAGCGCGAGCAAGGACTTCGCCGAGGTCACCCTCGGCGAGCAGGGAATCCTGCGGCAGTCCGCCAAGCCCCGTATCCTCGTCGACTCCTCCACCGTCTCCCAGGAGGTCTCGGCACAGGTACGGAAGGAGGCGGAGAAGGCCGGCACCGCGCTGCTCGTGGCCCCCGTGTCGGGCAACGCCAAGGTCGTCAAGGCAGGCCGTCTCTCCACGGTCGTCTCCGGCCCCCGCGAGGTCTTCGACGAGGTCGAGCCGCTGCTCGGCATCATCGCCGCCTCGGTCACGTACGCCGGGCGGGACGACGTGGCCCGCCTGGTGAAGCTCGCGCACAACATCTTCCTCGGCGTCGTCGCCCAGTCGATGGCCGAGATCACCGTGCTGGCCGAGAAGGGCGGTGTGAGCCGGGCGGCGTTCCTGGACTTCCTCAACGGCTCGGTCCTCGGCTCGGTCTTCACCCGCTACAAGACCCCCGCCTTCGTCAAGCTCGACTTCACGCCGACGTTCACGCCCCAGCTGCTGCGCAAGGACTTCGACCTCGGCCTCGCCGCCGCCCGGGAACTCGAGGTTCCCATGCCGGTCGCGGCGCTGACCCACCAGATCGTCCAGCAGTCCGTCGGCCGCGGCCACGACGACACCGACTTCGCCGTCCTGCTCATGGAGGCCGCCCGCTCGGCCGGGCTGACCCTCGTGCCCGAGGACGCGGACGTCTCCGACGGCCTGAGCACCGCCTCGTGAACCGCCGTCACACCGACCAGGAGAAGATGGTGACCACCACCCCGCTGCCGGCGGCCCCCGGGCACACCGCCGTCGACTTCGAAACTCGCGTCGACTTCGACCGTCTCCGCGCCTATCGGCTGTCCCGCGCCCGAGCCGCCCTGGACGCCTCGGAGCTGGGCGCGATCCTGCTCTTCGACGTCAACAACATCCGCTATGTCACCGGCACCATGATCGGCGAATGGTCGCGGGACAAGATGACCCGCTACGCACTGCTGACCCGCGACCACGAGCCGATGGTCTGGGACTTCGGCTCCGCCGCCCGCCACCACCAGCTGTACGCGCCCTGGCTGCGGCCGGAGAACTGCCGCGCCGGAATGCTGGGCCTGCGCGGCGCCGTCGCACCCGAAGTGGGTCTGATGCGACGCGCGATCGCCGAGCTGAGCGGCATCCTGGCCGACCACGGTGTCGCCGACGCGCCCGTTGGCATCGACATCGTCGAGCCACCGTTCCTGTTCGAGATGCAGCGCGCCGGACTCACCGTCGTCGACGCCCAGCAGGTCATGCTGGACGCCCGCGCGGTGAAGAACCCCGACGAGATCATGCTGCTGTCGCAGGCCGCGGCGATGGTCGACGGCGCGTACCAGCAGATCTCCGAGGCCCTCAAGCCCGGTGTGCGCGAGAACGACATCGTCGCGCTGGCCAACAAGTACCTCTACGAGCAGGGCTCGGACGACGTGGAGGCCATCAACGCCGTGTCCGGGGAGCGGTGCAACCCCCATCCGCACAACTTCACCGACCGTCTCATCAGGCCCGGTGACACCTGCTTCTTCGACATCATCCAGTCCTATCAGGGCTACCGGACCTGCTACTACCGCACCCTGAACGTCGGCTCTTCCACCCCGGCGCAGCGCGACGCCCACACCAGGGCACGCGAGTGGATCGACGCCGCCATCGAGCTCGTACGCCCCGGGCAGACCACCGACGTCATCGCCAAGGCCTGGCCCAAGGCCACCGACTTCGGATTCGCCACCGAAATGGACTGCTTCGGCCTGCAGTTCGGTCACGGGCTGGGGCTGGGCCTGCACGAGCGGCCCATCATCAGCCGTCTGAACTCCCTCGAACACCCGGCGGAGATTCAGGAAGGCATGGTCTTCGCGCTGGAGACGTACTGCCCGGCCTCGGACGGTTACTCCGCCGCGCGCATCGAGGAGGAGGTCGTGGTCACTGCCGACGGCGCGCGTGTCCTCACCCTGTTCCCCGCACAGGAGCTGTTCGTCGCCAACCCCTACTAGACCCACTGGAAAGGAGGTACGGGATCGTGATCACCCCGCAGACCCGGCACGCCGCGCCGGACATCGACGAGCCCACCCGTCTGGCGCTCTACCGGCAGATGGTGCGGATGCGCGGCATGGAGAAGCGCGCCTACGACCTGTTCCTGCAGAACCTCGTCAAGGGCACCAGCCACCTGTCCCTCGGCCAGGAGGCCATCGCCGCCGGCTTCGGCGTAGCGATGCGACCTGACGACTACACCTTCGCCACCTACCGCGGCCACGCCCACACCCTCGCCCGCGGCGTACCGATGACCGGCATCCTGGCCGAGCTGATGGGCCGCGGCAACGGCCTGATGGCCGGCAAGGGCGGCAGCATGCATCTGACATCCGTCGACCACGGGATGATGGGCTCGTACGCCATCATCGGCGCGCACCTGCCGATCGCCACCGGAGCCGCCTGGTCGGCCCAATACCGGGGCACCGGGCAGGTCGCCGTCTGCTTCTTCGGCGACGGCACGACGAACATCGGAGCCTTTCACGAGGCGCTGAACCTGGCGACGGTCTGGAAGCTGCCCGTGGTGTTCGTGTGCGAGAACAACCTGTACATGGAGTACACGCCGATCGGCTCGGTGACCGCCGTGCCGAACCCGGCGGCCGACCGGGCCGCGGCGTACGGCCTGCCGCCGGTAACCGTCGACGGCAACGACCCCGATGCGGTGTACGAGACCGCGGTCGCCGCCCTGTCGCGGGCGCGCTCCGGTGAGGGGCCCTCCCTCATCGAGGCCAAAACCTACCGGCACGGCGGCCACTCACGGGCCGACCCGGCCAAGTACCGCCCCGCGGCGGAGGTCGAGGAGTGGCGGAAACGCGACCCCCTCCCCGCCTACCGGCAGCGGCTGCTCGATCTCGGCGTCGCGGAGTCGGTCCTCAGCGACATCGAGGCCGAATCGGCCCGCCTGGTGGACGAGGCGACCGAGCAGGCCAAGGCGGGACCGCAGCCGGGTGTGGACCTGGTGCTCAAGGACGTGTGGGCTGACGGAGGTGCATCATGGCGCAACTGACCTACCGCGACGCAGTCGCCCGCGGCATCGCGCAGGAAATGCGGCGGGACGAGTCGATCGTCTTCCTCGGCGAGGACATCGCCGCCGCCGGGGGTGTGTTCAAGACGACCGCCGGCCTGCTGGACGAGTTCGGTCCGGCCCGCGTGCGGGACACGCCCATCTCCGAGCAGGCGATCCTGGGCGCCGCGATGGGTGCGGCCATGACAGGCCTGCGACCCATCGCCGAGATCATGTTCTCCGACTTCTTCGCGGTCTGCTGGGACATCGTGGTGAACCAGATCGCCAAGTCGCGGTACATGACGAACGGCCAGATGTCCTTCCCCCTGGTCATCAAGTCCGGCAACGGAGGCGGCCTGCGCTTCGGGGCGCAGCACTCCCAGGACATCGCCAACTGGGCGATGGCCGTGCCCGGCCTCAAGGTGGTCGTCCCCTCCAACCCCGCCGACGTCGTCGGTCTGATGGCGGCCGCCGTCCGTGACCCCGACCCCGTTCTCTTCCTGGAGGCCAAGGGGCTGTACCCCACCAAGGCCGAGGTGTCCGCGGGCGACATCGTCGACGAGCTCGGCACAGCCCGTGTGCTGCGGCACGGCGGAGACGTCACGCTGGTCTCGCTCGGCCTGATGGTGCCCCGCACGCTCGCCGCCGCCGAACAGCTCCGGCAGCAGCACGGCATCGACGCCACCGTCATCGATCTGCGCAGCCTGGTCCCGCTCGACGTCAGCACAGTGCTCGGCTCCCTGGAGCACACCGGCCGCCTGTTCACCGTCGAGGAGAACCCCCGGCTGTGCGGCTGGGGCGCGGAGCTGGTGTCGATCGTCGCGGAGGAGGGCTTCACGGCCCTGGACGGGCCACTGGTGCGGATCACCACACCGCATGTGCCTCTGCCGGCCGCCGACGCCCTGGAGGACGCGACCCTTCCCAGCACCGCCCGCATCGTCGAGATCGTCGCGAAAAGCGTCGACTGACCGGCTCCGGGAGACCGATCGTGAACACTCGTATGGACACCCCGACCCAACTTCTCATCGGCGGCCGATGGACGTCGGCCCGCGACGGCGGAACCCTGGAGGTGGTCGACCCCGCGTACGCCGAACCGCTCGCGGAGGTCGCGAACGCCACCCCGGAGGACGCCGTGGCGGCCGTGGACGCCGCTCATGCCGCCCTGAACGCCTGGCGGGCCACGGCGCCGCGCCACCGCGGCGAGATCCTGCGGCGGGCGTTCGAGCTGATGACCGCGCGCGCCGAGGCGCTCGCCGAACTCATCGTCCGGGAGAACGGCAAGGCCCTGGCCGACGCGCGTGCCGAAGTGGCCTATGCGGCGGAGTTCTTCCGCTGGTACGCAGAGGAAGCGGTCCGCGCGGCAGGATCCGTTCAGACGGCACCGGCCGGCACCAACATGATCATGGTGCTGCGCCAGCCCGTGGGCGTCGCGCTGCTCATCACACCGTGGAACTTCCCTGCCGCCATGGCCACCCGCAAGATCGGCCCCGCCCTGGCGGCGGGCTGCACCGTCGTCCTCAAGCCGGCCTCCGACACCCCGCTGACCGCGCTCGCGCTGGGGGCGCTGCTCGCGGAGGCGGGCGTGCCGGACGGTGTGGTCAACGTCGTCCCCTCACGCCGCTCCGCCCGGATCGCCGAGGTCCTGCTTTCCGACCCGCGGGTCCGCAAGGTGTCGTTCACCGGTTCCACCGAGGTCGGGCGCGAACTGCTCCGTCAGGCGGCCGGGTCGGTGGTGAACACCTCCATGGAACTCGGTGGGAACGCCCCGTTCCTTGTGCTTGCCAGCGCCGACCTCGACCGGGCCGTCGCCGGAGCCATGGTCGCCAAGATGCGCAACGGCGGGGAGGCGTGCACGGCCGCCAACCGCTTCTACGTACATGCCTCGATCGCCGAGGAGTTCGGCCGCCGCCTTGCCTCGGCCATGACGGCACTCATGGTCGGCCCCGGACTGACGGAGGGCGTGGACGTCGGACCGCTGGTGAACGAGGCGGCGCGGAAGAAGGTCGGTGAGCTCGTCTCGGGGACCGTCGACGCCGGCGCCCGGCTCCTCGCCGGAGGGACGGCCCCTGACCGTGCCGGATACTTCTACCTGCCGACCGTGCTGGGCGACGTTCCCCCGGAAGCGCCCATCCTGGCGGAGGAGATCTTCGGCCCGGTCGCGCCCGTCGTCTCCTTCGACGACGTCGACGAGGCGATCCGGATGGCCAACGACACCGAGTACGGCCTGGTGTCCTACGTCTACACGGGGGACCTGGCCGAGGGGCTTCGGGTGTCCGAGGCGCTGGAGTCCGGCATGGTCGGCCTCAATCGTCCGGTCGTGTCGGACCCGGCCGCCCCGTTCGGCGGTGTCAAGCAGTCCGGTCTCGGACGCGAGGGCGGGCACGACGGTTTGCTGGAGTTCACCGAGAGCAAGTACATCGCTATGGACTGGTGACCGGTCCGTCCCCGGGCAGGAAGGCCACGGGGCCGGTCGGTTTCGCAGCCAGGCGGCCATCGTCGCGCCCGAGCGGATTCGGCCATCGGCGTGGCGGTCGCGGGACGGTCCTGGCGGGGCCGTCCCGCGAACGCGCGCCCGCGCCGCGTAATGACGGTGTCGGGCACGTGCTTGTGGCTGCGTCTCGTGCGCGGCAGGACCTGAACGTGATCGAACGCCCCCTGTGACCGCTGCGGCCAGTGTCTGCTCGGCGTGCGGCGACCGACGCACATGAACGGCGGGATTGCCGGTTTCGTCGATCAGGGCGCTGATCCGCCCTGGTTCGGCCCGGTGGAACGGCGTTCCGGGGTCGTACACGGACGTCGCGGCGGTGCTCAGTGGCCCGTTGCCGGGTTTCGCCGGTCGGGGTGGCTCGCCTTGACCTGTGGCGGAGCGGCAACGGGCCCTGCCGTTCCACCAAAGCGTTCGGTCAGGGACGGCACGTGATGTGCAGGTGCGCCGCGGCGTTGTTGGCGTATCCCCTGGGATTCCAGACGGTTGCCGGGGATTCGGCCTGCACGGCCGCGGTGGAGTCCCAGGCGCGTGCGATGAGTTCGGCCTCGCCGGGGGGCAGTGTGACCATGGCGCGCCAGTGCTGCCAGGTCCAGGGATTCTCCGGGGGGTCGAGATCCGTGGGGGTCCAGGTGCTGCCGTGGTCGGCCGAGACATCCACGCGTGCCACGGTTCGATCGTCCCCGGCGAAGGCGAACCCGCTGACCGCGGTCGGTCCAGAGGGCAGGTGGTCGTTCTTGCCGGGCCGCAGGATGGCGCAGTGGATGGCGAGCGGGCCGAGGGTGATGCCGTCGCCCGGTCCAGCGGATTCGGGGTCGGCTTCGGGTGGCAGGACGCTGTATTCGGCTTGGAAGTAGTTGTCGGTCGGTTCGGCCTGTGCGCTGATGCGTTGGAGCCATTTGACGCTGCGGGCGCCGATCCAGCCCGGAACGATCACGCGCAGGGGAGCGCCGTGCGCGGCGGGCAGTGCCTGATCGTTCATGGCCCAGGCCAGGAGCACCTCGCTGGAGGTTGCCTTGGCCACCGGTATGGAGCCGCCGAAGGGCTGGGGTGGGGCGGCCTGCTGCGACACGTCGGCGCCGGTGAAGGCGATGTGGGCCGCTTCCGGCTGCGCTCCGGCCTCGGCCAGTACATCCGCCAGGCTTGCCCCGCTCCATCTCGCAGTGGAGATGGCTCCTGGACCCCAGGGGACCTGGCCGGGTATGTCTCTGACCTCGATGAGATCGGCGCGGCGGTTGCCGGCGCACTGCAGCGTCGCCACCACTGTCCGCTCGGTGAAGCGGCGCAGATCGTCCATCGACAACTCCAGGGGGCGATCGACCAGACCTTCCACCCGCAGCCGCCAGCTCGCGGAGTCGATGCGGGGGATCGGCGCGTGGTTGCGGCCGTAGAAGGTGTCCAGGGAGGTGATCCGGGCTGCGAGAGCGCCAGGAGGCGTTTCGGCGTTGTAGGGCTCGTCTTGATGAACGAGCATTTCGTCACATTTGCCCCATGTGTCCATACGATCAATGTCCATCACGTTGGGCGCGGGCGCCAACCCGTTCACCAAGGGGGCAGGTCGGTGGCGTATGGATGGCGCGAGGGCCGGAAATCGAAGATCGGATCGCCCTCGCTGCGCCACCGCACAGGACATGACCGTCTGCGCTGCCGTGTACTTGTCCGCCGTTCGTCGACAGGCAGGCTGTCCGAGTGAAAAGCTCCGGCCGAGGTGAGTATGTCGAAAGTGTCCGTTAGATTCCGTTGTGGCTCGATGATGATTCAGGTGATGAGGTGCCAGGCGTCATCGGTCACATGTTCGGGAATGCGTGACCGAGTTCGGGAGAGGTGGCCTCGGCGTCACGATGACAGGCGCTGCTGTCGCCGGCGACCTTTGATGAACGCAGCGACCAGTCCCTGCCGCAACCTCTCACGCATGCGGCACGGTCCCCACGAGTCAAGCGCCGGTAGCAGCTTGCAACGCGGGTTATCCGTCGGCGACGTGACCTCAAGGAGCGGACATGGGTATAAATCCCGGCCTGGCCCGCGCGTTCGTGGTGATGGTCGTGTATGCGTCGATCGCTGCTTGCATGACCCCCGGGACGCAGGAATCTGCGACCTCCCACGTGGGTCAGGAGCCAGGCCCCATGGTGGTGTCGAACCCCAGCCCCTCAGTGCACGGAACACCGATCCAGCCTCCCGCGCTGCCCGGGGCGCAGCAGATCTCGGGGAATGACCGGGTCTACACCGCCGACCAGGCCTCCAACACGGTGAGCGTCATCAATCCGGCGACGAACACAGTGCTGGGCACGATCGCTCTGGGCAAGCCGCGGTTGAGTCCCAGCGCGGACGTGCTGGGGGCCATGTACGACGGGCAGATCGACGTGCACGGCCTGGGCTTCTCCCGGGACGGAAGGTGGCTCGACGTGATCGACGTGACCACCAACGCCGTCCATGTCATTGACACTGCAACCAACAAAGTAGTGCGCACCATGTACGTAGGCCGGGCGCCGCACGAGGGATTCTTCTCGCCGGACAGCACGCGCCTGTGGGTGGCGGTGCGCGGCCAGGACTACGTCTCGGTGATCGACTGGCGGGCCGGCGAGGAGGTCGATCGGATCCACACCGAGGACGCGCCGTCGAAGGTGGTCTTCAGCCCCGACGGCAAACTCGCTTACGTCAACCACTTGCGCGCCTTGGTGCTTGACGTGATCGATGTGGCCTCCCGCCGGGTCATCAAGCGCGTGCCGATCCCCGCGGAGGCGGGTGGGTCCTCCGACGAGGCCATCTCACCCGACGGCCGGGAGATCTGGCTCGGCATGCCCACCAACGGCCGGACGACCGCTGTGGTCAATGCACGCACCTACCGTGTTGAGGCGGTGCTGCGCACGGGGCCGCGCACCAACCACCCCAACTTCGTCACGGTCGGCGGCGTCGACTACGCCTACCAGACCGTGGGCGGACTGAACCAGACCTTGGTGTACCGCCGATCGCACACCGGGGCGGCGCCCACGCTGGTGAAGGTCATTCACAACAACGGCCACGGTCCCCACGGCATCTGGCCGAGCCCCGACAACACCAGGGTCTACATCGCCCTGCAGAACTCCGATGCGGTCGACGTCATCGACACGCATACGAACTCGGTGATCAAGACCCTGCCCATCGGCCAGTCGCCCATGGCGCTGGTGTACGTGGCGCGCAGCACTCCGGCCACCAGCACAAACAATGTGGGCCGGCAGGGTCTGGGCATGCGCACGCAGAACCTCCCCCTGCGCGTCTCCGACAGCTCCGGCCAGGGCACGGCCCTGATCCGGGCACTCCCTGGCATCGACGAAGTCACCATCGGAGCCACTGGGTTGCCACCCAACCAGCAGTTCAGTGCCTACGCCGGCGACGGCACCCGAACGACCGCGCTGATGTCCATGATGAGCAACCAGTTCGGCAACATCGACGAAGCCCTCTCCTATTCGTACTTCTTCGCCAACCACTACACCTCCGTCATCCTCAAGCCTGGAACTCCATCCGGCGAGCAGGAGCCAGGCACTGCAATGCCCCAGGCCTGACGGACCAAGAAGACGGGGCGGCGCAGTCGGTGTGGTCAGCGCGTGAATCGGTGACCGCGGCTGCGCCCCGGGCGGCCCCTCGCCTTCCAGCAGACGCTCGCCGGGCGCTGGGCGACCGCGACAGCTGACCGGACAGCGCCCGGATCACGCTCACCGACGGGGACACGGAGCTGATGCCGTCGCCGATGGTGACCAGCAGGACGGACGGCGGTCCTGGCCACAACCCCCGGAATCGAGGTCAGGGCCTTCGAAAGGGGGCGCTTCTCCAGCAGGGCCTCGATCGGGGCCTTCAGGGCCCGGTGCTGTTCGTGGACGGCGGCGAGCGAGCGGGCCAGGGACGGGACCACGATGTCGAGAGTGCCAGTGCCCGGGACCACGACGGTCTGCTCGTCGAGCGCGTCGAGAGAGGGCGTGCCGGCGTGGCCTGTTCGCCACATCGCGCGCATGCGGGCGATCCGGTGGCGGCAGGGCTCGCCGGGCGAGCTCGTGCTCGCTGCCCGGCGAGCCGACCAGAAGTGGACGCCCGCTTCAGCGGGCGGTCGCCCAGGCTCGGTCCGCCCAGTCGGCGAAGCCGGTCCAGCGGATCTCCGGATGAGCATCGTGGAGTGCGGGGATGTCGACGCGATAGCCGGGGCCGTTCAGGAACGTCCACATCGCATGCATGTCCGGATTGCCGATGGCCGCCAGCGGTACGCGCTCATGGCGGACTTCCCGTCCCAGCGCGGCGCCGAGCGCAGCCGCCATCTGTACCGGAGTGGGGGCGTCGGAGGCCAGTTCGATACGCCGCCCGACATACGGAGCGGGGTTGAGCAGCACTTCAGCCGCGAACGCGCCGAGGTCGGGGCGGGCGAGCTGCTGCAACGGCCGATCAGGCGGCAGCGGCAGATCGAGAACGCCGTCGAGGATGCGTTCCGCTCCGCCGAGTGCGTTGTCGAAGAAGTACGTCGGTCCCAGGATCGTGTACGGCACATCACCCGCGGTCAGTTCCGCCTCGATGCGCGCCTTGCTCTCGAAATGCGGTACCCCGCTGTCCTGGTCGGCCCCGGCCACCGAGCTGAACACGAGATGCGGAACCCGCTCCTGCGCCGCGGCGGAGATGATCGCCCGCCCCTGGCCCACTTCCGCCTCGACACCGGCCTCGAATGGCGTGGTGAACGCGAAGACACCGGCCACCCCCTTCATGGCCGCGGCGAGCGACCCGCGATCGCTCAGGGACCCCGCCACCACGTCGACGTCTCGGCCGGCCAGTTTCTGCGCTGCACTGCGACCGGGGTCGCGTACCAGCGCCCTGATCCGGGCCCCGCGGGCCAGCAGCGCGTCGATCACGGCCTTGCCCTGTCCACCGGTTGCCGCAAGCACCAATACCGGATCATCAGCCATCGAAGAACTCCTCTCCCAGCAGAGGGCACCGGATCGGCAGCCGGCCCCAGCGGTCATCATCGGTGCCGGACGACTGTGCACGACGCCGACGCGCGGGAGAAGGGTACTGGAGGGCACGTCCTGGTGCGCGCACAGTCACGACGGTCGTGCACTCGGAGCCTGGCGTTCCCCACCGCACACGATTGCCGGAAGAAGGGGGGGACCCATGGAGTTCGGTATTTTCACGGTCGGGGACCTGACCACCGATCCGACCACAGCCCGCACTCCGTCGGAGCATGAACGCATCAACTCCATGGTCGCCATCGCGCTCAAGGCGGAGGAGTCGGGCCTGGACGTCTTCGGGACGGGCGAGCACCACAACCCGCCGGGCTGGCCGCCCTCATGGCCGCCCGCCCGGCCGCGGCGGTACCCGAGGCCGACGTCACCGCGCTCGAACGGCAGCTGTCCGACCTGCGCTTCGACTGGGGGCGGCCGCCCCGGGCCCGGCCGAGCCACCGCCGGCCCGGTCCCCGCCTGGCCCGAGGCGGACGACCGCGGTCGGCGGCCGGTCGAGCAGGCCGAGGTCCTGTTGCTGCATCGCGATCACCATCGAGGTTTCGGGCAGGGTCCGGAACAGCGCGGCCAGCAGCGCCTCGGCGGTGGTCCGGTCCAGACCGGCGGTGGGTTCGTCCAGCAGGATCACCGGGGGGTGCCGCAGCACGGCGCGCGCGATGGCGAGGCGCCGCCGCTGCCCCTGAGACAGCAGACGCCCGCCAGGGCCCACCGGGGTATCGAGCGGCAGCGCGGACAGACCGACCACTTCCTGTACGGCCCGCAGGGCGGCGGTGTCGGCCGAGGGGGCGGCTTGACGGAGGTTGGCCGCCACCGTGTCGTCGGCCAGCCAGTCGTCGGCCTCCACCAGGGTGACCGTCCCGGCGACGACCCGGGCCGGCAGCTCGTGCACCGGTGTGCCGCCGAGGAGGACCGTGCCGACAGGGGCCGGTATCCGTCCGGCGAGCTGTCCGAGCAGCGTCGACTTCCCGCTGCCGTTGGGGCCGGTGACCAGCACCAGGCCAGGGCCGGGCAGGGGCGCGGAGAGGGTTGCCGGCAAGCCGGGAAGCGGCAGTCCGTCCGTTTCCAGGACGTGTGAGGTCGGCCGCTGCCGACCCGCGGGTGGCTCCTCGGCAGCGAGGGGCGCGAGGCGTCCGGCCGCTTCGCCCGCCTGGGTCAGCAGGTGCAGCAGCCGGGGCAGCCGCTCCAGCAACTCCCACCCCGCGGCCGTCAGCAGCACCTCGCCCACCACGGAGGCGACCGGCTGAGCCGGGGCCGCGCACAGGGCGATCACCAGCACCGACGCCTGGCCGACGGCGGCCAGCAGGCGCAGCGCCAGACGTCCCAGCCGTTCGGCTCGGGCGGCGGCCCACTCGGCGGATTCGACAGCCGCGATCGCGGCCATCGCCGACCGTCGCGCCTGCGGTACGGCGTCCAGGCAGCGCAGTTCGTCGAAGGCGGCCCGGCTGCCGAGCAGCACGGTACGGAGCTCGGACCTGGCCTCGGCAGCGGTGCCCAGATGGGCTCGCGCGCGGCGGTGGGCTCGCCCGGCGCAGACCAGCCCGGCCGCCCAGACGAGCAGCTCGGCCGCCCCCAGGAGCGGCATCGCCCACAGCAGCAGGATCTCGATCAGGCACGCGGTGGTGACGGCCGCCGCGAGCGGTGCGCAGACGTTCGCGGGCAGTCCTGCGACGGTCTCCACGTCGGAGGTGAGCCGGGCGAGCAGTGTCCCGTCGCGTTGTCCGCGCAGTTCACGGGGGGTGAGGCGGGCGGCGCCACGGGCCAGCCGGGTGCGCAGCGCCACGGAGGCGGACAGCAACGTCCGGTGGCTGACCAGGCGTTCGAGGTAGCGCAGTCCGGTGCGGGCCAGGGCCAGCGTCCGCACGGCGGCCGAGGGATACATCCAGGACCAGGAGGTGTTGGCCTGGAGGGTGACCGCGGCACAGGTCGTGAGAAACCATCCGGACACGCCGAGGAGCGCGGCGCCGCTGAGTTCGGCCGCGACGGCCAGCAGCGTGCCGGTCAGCAGGGTGCGGCGCGGAGCTGCCATGCGCAGCAGACGCCAGGCGTCGGTCCCGTTCACCGGACTCTTCCGTGCTTCAGTGTGATGACTTGATCCGCCAGCGGCAGCAGTGCCGGACTGTGGGTGGCGAGCAGGACCGTTCGGTCGCGGGCCAGCATCCGCAGCGCCGACAGGACCCGCTGTTCCGCGTCTGGGTCGAGGTGCGCGGTGGGTTCGTCCAGGCACAGCAGGGGCGCGTCCCGCAGCAACGCCCGGACGAGAGCCAGTTGTTGGGACTGGCCGGAGGACAGGCCCGAGCCGCGTTCGCCGAGTGGTGTGTCCAGTCCGTGGGGCAGCGCGGTCAGAAGGTCTTCGAAGCCGAGGGAGGCGATGGCGCCGAGCAGGTCGTGGTCGCTCGCGGTGGGCCGGGCCAGGAGGAGGTTCTCGCGCAGGGTGCCGGGCAGCAGGTGCGCCGGCTGGCCCACCCAGGAGACCCGTCCGGGATCGGCGGGGACGGCCCGTCCGTCCAGCATGTGGAACGTGCGTCCCTCGTGCGGGGCGGACAGACCCGCCGCTACGGCCAGCAAGGTGGACTTGCCCGCCCCACTCGGTCCGGTGACGGCGAGACACCGGGCCGGTGCGAGCCGCACACTGACCCGGTCCAGAGCAGGCGCCGCACGCCCTGGGTGGCGGACCGTCACGGCTTTCAGGCGCACCCCGGGAGGCGACGCGCCACGGGCCGGCCGGAGCGGCACGGCCGACGGCAGGTCCGCTTCCGCGGGTGCGTTCAGGACCGGGGCCAGCAGCTCGGCGGCGGCAGCGGCCTGGGCGCGGGCGTGGTAGCCGGCGGCCAGGTCCCGGGCCGGGGCGAAGTAGGCGGGTACCAGGACGAGGACGAACAGCGCGGCGGACAGGCTCATGTGGTCCGGGACGACGGGCAGGTGCAGGTAGTCGAGCAGGACCAGGCCGCAGTAGGTCGCCACCACGGCGAGGGTGCCGGTGATGAGCAGCTCGACCCACGCGGTCGACAGAAAGGCGATCCGCAGCACCTTCTCGGTCCGCCGGGCGACCTCCCGGTCGTCCCGCTCCAGGGCACGGGCCGCCTCGTCGTGTGCGCCGAGCCCGACCAGGGTGGGCAGCCCGCGCAGATGGTCCAGCAGCCTGGCCTGATGGGTGCGGATCCCGGCCAGCTGGGCGCGGACGGCGCCCTGTGTGCCGAGGCCGATGACCTTCAGGTTGGCCGGGAGCAGTGGGGTGGCGGCCAGGACGAGCAGGGCGACGAACCAACTGCGGCAGGCGATGGCGGCCAGGACGAGGCCACTGCCGAGCAGCATGGTCGTCCGTGCGGGCATGTACCCGGTGAGCCAGTCGGTCAGCTGGTCCACCTCGCCGTCGACGGCCCGGGTGGGTGCCGCCTCGTCCAGGTCGGTGCGGGCCGGTCCGCGGGCGGGCAGTGCCGTCTCGATGATCCGGCGGCGCAACGTCTCGCGTACGACGCGGGCGCCACGGGCGGCTGCCGCGTCACCCGCGGCCAACAGGCCGGCGCGCAGGGCGACTCCGACCGCGGTCAGCAGGGCGGGCAGCACCAGGGCCGTCGCGGGCACCTCGCCGTGCAGCGCCGGCAGGCCGCGTTGCGCGCCCCAGGAGAGCCCGCCCGCCCACAGCACCGTGCCCGACTGGGCCGCGCCGCGCAGGATCCCCGCGCGACGCAGCTCGGGCCGGGCGACCGCCGCCCAGGCCGTCAGCCTGGCGGACGCCGGATCGTCGGTCCGGTCCGCGGCCAGCTCGTCCAGCAGTACGGCGGTGCCGCTCACGAGGTGGTCTCCGCTCCGGTGTCCGCGTCGAAGTATCCGGAGCGGCCGTCACGGCGGTCGCCGACGATCCAGGCGGCCAGTGCGGTGCAGGCCAGCACCATGACGCCGATCGGTCCGATCAGGTCGGAGACGCCGCCGAACACGTCCTGGGAGAGGCCGGTGGCCAGGACGCCGAGCACCGTCAGCAGGACGCGTCGCAGGATCGTCCGCGGTGCGCCGGTGGATGCCGGTGCGGCCGGAAGCGAGCGGCCCCGGGCCGGCAACGGCGGTGCGGGGTCTTCCACCGGATCGCCGTACTTGCCGCGGAAATTCCGCCACGCGTAGATGTTGTAGGCCAAGACGAACGGCATGCACAGGCCGACGCCGAGGACCAGGAACAGCTGGGAGGAGTGTGGGCTCGCCGCCTGATGGACGGTCAGGCCGGGCGGCACGACCACCGGGAGGGAGACGGCGGCGAGTCCCAGTATCCCACTGGCGGTCATGGTGGCCACGGCCGCGAACGGCCGCCAGTCGGGGCTGCGGCCGAAGCCGTGCCAGGCGACGGCGCCGGCCACGGCGGCGACCCCCACGGCGAGCCAGAACAGCAAGGCCCGTACCGGCTGGCCCAGATGGAACTGCTGCGGGTCGGCGCCCGGCAGCAGCAGGCCGAGCACGAGCGCCATGACCACGGCGGCCAGCAGCAGGGACCGTCCGGTGCGCCGGACCCCCGACCGCGACCACCCTTCGGTCTTGTCCTGCAGCCAGGCGGCCCCGGCCAGCAGGTACACGACGACCAGGCCGAGGGCGCACAGCACACCGTAGAGGCTGAACCAGTCGAAGGCCCCGCCGCGAAAGGCTCCGTCCCGCTGCTGCGGGCCGGCGAGCACGGCACCGAGGACAAGGCCCTGGCACACGGTGGCGGCGAGCGAGGCCCCGCCGAACAGCAGCGCCCAGCCCCGCCGGTAGCGGCCGGCCGCGCTGTGCATCTCCAGGCCCAGTCCACGCAGGACGATCGAGACCAGCATGACGATCAGCGGCAGATAGACGCCGGGCAGCACCACGGCGTAGGCGCCGGGCAGGCCGGCCCACAGGACCACGCCGACCAGGATGAGCCAGCTCTCGTTGGCGTCCCAGGCGGTGGCGACGATCTCGCCGTATTCCCGCCGGCGCTCGGGCCTGGCCGCGAGACTGAGCATCCCCACGCCGAGGTCGTAGCCGTCGAGGACGACGTACATGCCGAGCGAGAAGAGGACGAGGGCGTAAGCGGCGTACTCAAGCAACGAGGGCCTCCGGGACGTCGGGCGAAGCGGGGCTGGTGGGCAGCTCCTCGGGGCCGGCCTTGACCGTACGGACGATGTAGCGGGCCCAGATGGCCAGCAGGGTGACGTAGAGCAGGACGAAGCCGACGAGTGTGGCGGCGACTTCGGGTGTGCTGAGGTGGGAGACCGCGTCAGCGGTGCTCAACTGGCCGTAGACGACCCAGGGTTGGCGGCCCGTCTCGGCGACGATCCAGCCGCCGGTGATGGCGATGATCCCGGCCGGGGTCATCCACACCATCCATCGCAGAAAGCGTGGCGAGTCGTACAGGCGCCGGCGCATGCGCAGGACCACGCCCGCGAAGGCCGTGCCGAACATGAGCAGCGCGGTGAAGTACATGGCGCGGAAGCCGTAGAAGGTGGTCCACATGTTGGGGCGTTCGTCGGGCGGGGTCTGCAGCAGTCCGGGCGTTGTCGTCCTGCCGCTGAGGTCCTGGGCGATGACCGAGCCGAGGTAGGGGATCTCGACGTGCAGCCGGTTCTCGCCTTTGTCGGTGTCGGGGACGACGAGCAGGTTGTAGCCGTTGTTGTCGCTCTTCCAGTTGCCCTCGAACGCCTCCAGCTTGGGTAGCTGGTGCTGTCCCATGAAGACGGCGGTGCCGTCGCCGACGTACAGCTGCACCGGCATCAGCACACCGAGGACGCCGAGGGCGAGGGACAGACAGCGGCGGGCCATGGGCTGGGCGGAGGACCGTTTCCTCACCAGGTACCAGGCGGAGATGCCGCCGACGAACCAGGCGGAGCTGATCAGCACGGCCAGCAGCATGTGCGGGAAGCGGTGGGCGAATGCCGGGTTGAGCAGGATGGCGATCCAGTCCTTCGCGTGGAACTGGCCGTCGACCTTCTCGTAGCCGACCGGGTTCTGCATCCAGCTGTTGGCCGACAGGATCCAGGTGGTGGACAGCATGGTTCCGAAGGCGACCATCCAGCTGGCCAGGGCCATGGTGCGCGGGCGGATCCGTCCGTCCCCGTACAGCATCAGGCCGATGAAACCCGCTTCCAGGAAGAAGGCCGTGATCACCTCCATGCCGATGGTGACCCCGATGACCGGACCCACCGTGTGGGCGTACGTGCCCCAGTTCAGGCCGAACTCGAAGGTCATCACCGTGCCCGCGACGACGCCCAGGCCGAACCCGACGGCGAAGATCTTCTTCCAGAACCGGAAGATCTGCAGGTAGAGGGGATTGCCCGTGCGCACGTAGACCGTGTAGACGACTGCGAGCAGCACGGAGAGCCCGACGGTGAGCGCCGGGAAGGTCATATGGAAGATCGCGGTGATCGCGAACTGCCATCGGGACAGTTCGACGACGGTGGACGAAGCCATGGGCACTCCAGGGGAGCAGCGATGTGACGCGCGTCGGGCGCGGGCCGGGCCTCCGGACCGCGCCCGAGGCGGGGAGATGCACCGCGTGAGCGGAAGGGGGCACGGCACCCGCAGCCCGATGCCGTCGGGGCGTCCGCTGGTTTGGATGGAGTGCCCGCCCGACGCTGTGCACCTTCTGCGTGCCGTGCGGAGGGCTCAGGCGCGCACCAGCGGGGTGTCGACCAGGTGCTCGGCCAGGAACCATGCCTGCAGTTCGCCGGTGCGGACGATCTGCGAGACCAGCAGGTCGTTGGTGCCGTCGTCGCCCAGCTCGGCGGTGCGGGCGGCCGCGTCATGGGCATCCGTGAGGATGATCTCGTGGGCTTCGAGCAGCCGCGAGAGCATGGCCGGTACCTCCTCCACACCGTCCGGCGGGCGCGGAATCGACGTGATCTCGGCGACGTGCCGTGGATCGCCCACGGCGACACCACCCAGCGTCTGGACACGCTCGGCGAGGGTGTCGACGAGTTCCAGTTGCTCTCCCGCGTGCTTGTCCAGAAGCAGGTGCAGCTGGTAGAACGTCGCGCCCCGCATGCTCCAGTGGTGCTTCTTGTAGAGGCCGTAGAGTATCTGGGTGTCCGCCAGCACCTTGTTCAGGCGCTGGGAGGAGTACATGCGCGCCTCGTAGGACAGCGCGAGGGGGAACTGCTTGACGGTCCCGAACTCCTGGATGACCGAGCCCTTCTGGTGCAACCACGGCTGGCTGCTCGTGTGCTGGGAGATGGTGGTCATGGCGTGCCTCCTGCGATGTCGTGCCGAAACGTGCGCGGTCGACGCTAGGGGCCGAACCGGGGGCCGCATTGCCCGCGAGCGCACGCGTGGGTGCCCCTCAGCGCACCGGATCCGGGCGAGGCGGACGTGCGTCGATTGGGCGGCGGGGCAGGCCGGGCGGTCGAAGAGCTTGAGAGAGCAGACCGTGCACCGTGGAATTTCCTGGGCCGCAGCCGCGGGTCGCGATCACGAGGGTGTTGTCACAACCCGGGGGCAAAACTCTTGCGACCTCAACCGAAACCGCTTCTGTCCCCAGAGTGCACAGGGGCCCGCCTGTCGCTCACTCTGCCGCTTCCCCCGCGGTTAATATCCGAGCAGCTGAACTCTGCCGACGTGCTGTTCCGTCGAAATGGCGTCGGAATGGCGTCAGTTCCCGCAAAGACACGAACGGGGCGTTGTTGTGGCGCAATGGACAAGGCGTGAGGATGAGCGGCTGCTTTCCGGGAATGGTCGGTATGTTGCCGATATCCACGTTCCCGGATGTCTGGACGCGGCATTTGTGAGAAGCAAGGTGGCCCACGGCGTACTGCGCGCGGTGGACTGCACGGCGGCTCGTGACGTGCCCGGGGTCGTGGGGGCCTGGTCGGCCGCGGATCTGCCGGAGCTTCCACCCGTTCCGTACACCCTGCTGGCCAAGCTCTCCACGGAGGACGCCGTCGCGGGCCGGGAGTGGCCGGCCCTCGTGAAGGACCGGGTGCGGTATCCGGGCGAGGCACTGGCGGTCGTCCTGGGGGAGGACCGCTACCGGGCCGAGGACGGGGCCGCCGAGGTCACTGCCACGATCGATCCGCTGCCCGCCGTGGTGACGCCCACCGCGGCGCTGGACGACTCCGTCCGGCTGTTCGACGGGCTGAGCAACATCGCCCTGCGCGGCGAGGCGGGAGAGCCCGTCGATCCTTCCGTCTGGCGGGACGCCGCCGCCGTGGTCGAGGCCACGTACCGTCAGCAATTGCTGATGCCCAGCCCGATGGAATGCCGCACCGTCCTCGCCGTACCGGAAGGGGACCGGCTGACCGTGTGGTCGGGGCACCAGATGCCGCACCGGCTGCGCCGCGAACTCGCCACGCTGCTCGGCTGGTCCACCGACCGGATCCGGGTCGTCGTCCTGGACACCGGAGGCGCCTTCGGGTCGAAGAGCGCAGCCTTCCCCGAGTTCGTGGTCGTCGCGTACCTCGCCGTGCGGCTCGGGCGTCCGGTCCGCTGGATCGAGGACCGCCTGGAGTCGATGCTCGTCGCCACCCGGGGCAGGGGGCAGGACCAGACCGTACGCCTCGCAGCCGACGCCGAAGGCCGGCTCCTCGCCTACGAGCTGACGATCGACGCCGACGTCGGGGCTTATCCGCACCTCGGCGTGGGGCTGCCGATGCAGACGGCGTGGATGGCGACTGGCGCGTACACCACCCCGCGGGTCCACGCGACCCTGCGGTCGGTGCTCACCAACACCATGGTGACCTACCCGTACCGAGGCGCCGGACGCCCCGAGGCGGCGATCGCGATCGAGCGGGCGATGGACCTGCTCGCCCGCCGGCTCGGGATCGACCCGATCGAGCTGCGACGGCGCAACTTCATCCCGCCCGAGGCCTTCCCGTACGAGACTCCGACCGGACGCCGTTACGACAGCGGGAATTACGCCGCTGCCCTGGACCTGGCCTTGGAGACGCTCGGCCACGAGAAGTGGCGTGCGGAGCGGGCCCGCCGCCGCGCGGACCCGGACGCGCTGCCGCTGGGCATCGGAGTCTGCTGCTACGTGGAGCGCTCGGGCGGCGAACCCGGTGGCCTGCACGAGTTCGGCAGCCTGGAAGTCCACGAGGACGGCACCGTCACCGCCCGCTGCGGCGCGGCCCCGAGCGGCCAAGGGCACGAGACGGTCTTCCCCGCCCTGGTCGCCAAGGTCCTCGGCATCCCGGAGGCGCAGGTCCGCCTCGTCGAGGGCGACACCGACGAACAGCCCGAAGGACTGGGCTCCTTCGCCAGCCGGTCGGCCCAGGTCGACGGCGCCATGCTCCAGCACGCCGCCACCCGCCTGATCGAGGAGGCGCGCACCCGGGCGGCGAACCTGTGGGGCCTGCCGGTCGACGAGATCGAGTGGGCGGACGGCACCGTACACGCCGCCCACGACGGTTCGGCGGCCACCGGTCTCGGCGATCTGGTGAAGTCCACCGGCCCGTTGCGGGTCGAGGAGCGCTACGAGGCCGGCATGGCGTTCCCCTTCGGCGTCCATGCGGCGGTGACCGAGGTCGATCCGGAGCTGGGCACGGTGAACATCCTGCGGCTCGTGGCCGTCGACGACTGCGGCGTGGTCCTCAACCCGACCGTAGTGCGGGGGCAGGCGTTCGGATCGGCCGTGCAGGGCATCGGCCAGGCCCTCTACGAAGGCATGACGTTCGACGACGACGGCGTGCCGCAGTTGGCGAACGGCTTCCTGGACTACCTGCTCCCGACGTCCACGGAGATCCCGCCCATCGACATCAAGGACACCCGCACACCCGGCCCCGGAACCACGCTGGGTGCCAAGGGCGCGGGGGAGTCGGGCTGCATCGGCACCCCGGCCGCCATCGTCAACGCCGTGGCCGACGCCCTGCGGATCGCCGATCCCGACCTGCTGCAGATGCCGCTCACCCCGGACAGCGTCTGGCGGGCGGCGCAGGCCCCCACACACGAGGAAGGCGACCGATGAAACCCGCATCCTTCGACTACGTGGTACCACGCACGGTCTCCGAGGCCGTCGAGGCACTCGGCGACACCAGGCGCAAGGCCCAGGTGCTCGCCGGAGGACAGAGCCTGATCCTGGAGATGCACCTGCAACGCATCCGCCCCGAACTCGTCGTCGACATCAACCGCATCCCGGACTTGGACTGCATGAGCGTCGAGGGCGACGAACTGCGCGTCGGCGCCCTGATCCGCCACGCGGCCTTCGAGTCGGCCGACGCCGTACCGGGCCCGCTCGGCACCCTGCTGTCACGGGCCGTGGTCAACATCGCCCACCCGCCGATCCGTTCTCGCGGGACCATGGTCGGCAGCTTCGGCTGGGCCCATCCCGCCTCGGAATGGTGCGCCATCGGCGTCGCCCTGGACGCCACCGTGGAGGTGACCGGCCCCGACGGCGACCGCGCGATCCCGGCCGGCGACTACTTCCTGGGGCCCTACCGCACCGCACGCCGACCGCGGGAACTGATCACCGCCGTACGGCTCCCGCTGCTCGGCGAGCACACCGGGGTCGGTTTCATCGAGCACCGCCGTACCCACTTCTGCTTCGCCCAGGTCGCCGTCGCGGCCGTCCTCACGGTGCACGACGGAATGATCGGCGAAGCACGGATCGGACTGGTCAATTCCGCCGACCGCCCGGTACGGGCCCGCGCCGCCGAACGCACCCTGCTCGGTGCCGACATCGGCCCACTCCCTGCGGGGCGGCGGTTGCCCGACGACCATCCGTTCACCTGCGCCGGCCGCGTCGCCGCCCAGGAGGACGCCGGGCCGCTCGCCGAACCGTACGCCGATGTCGCGTACAAGCGGCAGGCCATCGCCGTCCTGGTCGGCAGAACTCTGCGCGAGGCGGCGACCGATCTGCGCGCACGTCTTGCCGCACGCGAGGGGGACCACCGATGAGGATCACGCTCACTGTGAACGGCACCGCACACCGCCTCGACGTGGAGCCCCGGCGCCTGCTCGCCGACGTCCTCCGCGACGACCTGGGCCTCACGGGCACGCATCTGGGCTGCGAGCACGGCATCTGCGGGGCGTGCACCGTCCTCATGGACGGCGAGCCGGTCCGCGGGTGCCTGGTGCTGGCCGTGCAGTGCGACGGCAGCTCCCTGCGCACCGTCGAGGGCCTCGCCGGCCCCGACGGCGCACCTCACCCGCTGCAACGTGCCTTCTCGGCCGAGCACGCGCTCCAGTGCGGCTTCTGCACACCGGGCTTCCTCATGGTGGCCGCGGGAGCGCTCGACGCCGATCCCGACCTGGCAGACAAGCCCGACGGCGTCGCGGGTGTAGTCGGCTCCAATATCTGCCGGTGCACAGGCTACGAACCCATCGGGCGCGCCATCACGCGCGCGGCCCGGGAACAGCGGGGAGAGCCATCATGAACGGCGACATCCGGGCCGGAGTCATCGACGTCCACGCCCACTGGCTGTCGTGGACCTGCTCGCCCTCCCACCAGCCGGGAGAGCACTTCAATTCGACACGATCACCCACGACCCGGACGTCCTGACGTTGCTGCGCGCCCATGCCTCGCCGGAGCGGATCGTCTGCGGCAGCGACTACCCCTTCGAAACGGTGGACGAGGAACCAGGGGGCGTCGCCGCCGGAGGGGCGGAAGAGTCCGTATCTCAGGTGGCCGGGGAAGGTAGCCGCGCTGTCGAGGATGCCCTGCGCCCACGGCTCGAAGCCGGCTTCGTAACCGGGCTCCACCCGGCGGGCTGTCAGAAGGGCCACCTCGCCCGTGTCCGCGGGGACATTGGTGTGCCAAAGGCTGACCGCGGTCGCACATACTCCTCGTGATCACACCGCGCCCGTCCGCACTCCTTGCTCGGTCAGCTCAAGCTGTTTGTTCGGTGGCGTCAGCGTCCCAGCTGGGCGTCGAGCCACGCGAGGACCTCGGGGGTCACGGGGTCGGTGATGTCCGTGAACTCCTGATGCTTCTTGAGGAACTTGGCCACGTATGGGCAGACGGGGACGATCCGCATCCCGGAGGCGCGGACGTCGGTCAGGGCCTGCTCGACGAGGATCGCGGCGAGTCCCTGGCCGGCGTAGGCGTCGTCGATCTCGGTGTGGAAGAAGACCCGCCGGTCGTCGCGGTCGCGGTAGGCGGTCAGGCCGGCGCGCTTGTCGTCCACGAGGATCTCGTAGCGGTGGCGGGCATCGACGCGACGGACGAGGGGGGTAGTGGTCTGCTCGCTCATGACGGTCCTTTCGGCGGGGTTCAGTGGTGGGAACGGTTCTTGCGGGGCGCGATGACGGCGTTCGGCAGGGCGGGGGCGGGCAGCCGGTCGCCGGGGTAGCCGTCGACGCTGCCGAAACGGTCGGAGCCCCGCTCCCATTCCTCCCGCGCCTCGACGATGTCCTGGTGGCTGCGGCCGATGAAGTTCCACCACATGACGATCTCCTCCTCGAACGGCGTGCCGCCGAGCAGGACCGCCCGTGCGCGGTGGTCGGAGGCGTTGGTGAGGGTGAGCGTCGTCCGCCCCGTGGTCACGTAGCCGAGTTCGGCGGGCTGGAGGACCGTGCCGACGAGGTGGACGTCACCTTCGTCGACGAGCAGGCCGTGTTCGAAGGCCGGGTCGACGTCGAGGGTGACGGTGGCGCCGGGGTCGAGGAGGAGTTCGGCGCCGAGGAGCGGGGTGAAGGTGCGGACGGGGGAGGTCTCGCCGGCCAGTGTGCCCAGGAAGACCCTGAGTTCGGCGCCGTCGATGCGCAGCGGCTCAGGGGCGTGGTGCTGGAAGTTGCGGGGGGCGTGGCGGTGTTCGTCGGGGAGGGCCAGCCAGAGCTGGACGCCGTGCAGGACGGTGGTGTCGGGTGTGGAGACCTCGGAGTGGCTGATGCCGTGTCCGCCGGTCATGAGGTTGATCTCGCCGGGCCGTACGAAGGCGTGGGTGCCCAGGCTGTCGCGGTGCTCGATCTCGCCGGTGAAGAGCCAGCTCACGGTCTGCAGTCCGGTGTGCGGGTGAGGGGCGACGTCCATGCCGCCGGAGTCGGCGACCAGGTCGGGGCCGTAGTGGTCGGCGAAGCACCAGGCCCCGATGAGCGTCCGGGCCCGCTGGGGCAGTGTGCGGCGTACGGTCATGGCGCGCGGGCCGCCCAGCGGGACGGCCCGGGCCGTGAGGACCTCGACCTCTGTGTCACCCATCTCCCGACCCCTCTCAATGTAGTTTCTATTTCAACTATCGTGGAGGAGGATAGCCGTGACGGCAACGCCCGGCAACAGACGAAGGAGTACAGGGTGAGCGAGACGGTACAGGTCATGGCAGCCCTCCGGCCCACCGGACGGATCCACCTCGACAAGCAGAGCCCCACCGCGTACCAGGCACTGGTGAAGACGGCCGAAGCCGTCCGTACCACCGCCGCGGATGCGGGTCTCGACCGGATCCTGGTCGAGCTGGTCAACCTCCGCGTCTCCCAGCTCAACGGCTGCGCCTACTGCCTCGACGTGCACACCCGGGCCGCGCTGCGGGCCGGTGAGACCACCCGTCGCCTCGGCGTGCTCGCTGCCTGGCGTGACACCGAACTCTTCACTGCCCGCGAGCGCGCCGCCCTCGCTCTCGCCGAGGCCACCACCCACCCCGCCGACGCCCTCGCCCAGGAGCGGGCGTACGCCGAGGCCCACGAGGCGCTGAGCGACGACGAGCTGTCCGCGGTGATCTGGGTGGCCATCACCATCGACGCCTTCAACCGGGTCTCGATCCTGAGCAAGCACCCGGAACGGGAGACTCCCTCCCGCTGAAGCGCATGACCTGGTTCACGGCGCGGTGGCCCATCCTGCACCCGGGACCGAGAGCCGCCACAGAACCGCCGCGCCCGTGGCGAGCAGTGCCAGCGCCACCGCCAGGACGAGGGACAGCCCGATCTTCAGGAGTACGGTTCCGACGAGGGCGCTGAGGAACATCGCCAGCACGGACAGGATCCGTCGGCCGGGCCGGGGCGCCGCTCCGCCGGCCGGGCCGGAGTCGGCGGCGAGCCCGGTGAGGGTGAGGGTGAGCACGGTCGTCGTCAGGTCGGGGACGCCGAGCCGCCGCGCGACCGCGTTCTGCAGCCCCATCGCGAGGCCGAGGAGCACGATCAGGGTGTACTGGACGGCGGTCCCCACCTTGTCGTGCCCCGCGACGGTCGTGCCGAGCGCCCCGGCGAACAGCACCACCTGTACGGTCATGGCCGAGGCGAGCAATCGGCCTCGGTGCATGGCGAACCGGACGCCGAAGCGGCCGCCGGCCAGCGCGCCGGTGAGAAAGGCCGCCAGGGAGACGACGGAGGCGAGTGCGGACAGGCCCTCGGCTCCCGCCAGGGCGAAGCCGAGGAACACCACGTTGCCCGTCATGTTGGCCACGAAGACATGTCCGAGCCCCAGAAAGCTCACCGCGTCCACCAGACCGGTCACCACCGTGAGGGCCAGCATCACCGGCGGCAGCGGGCCGTGCCGGTCCCCCTTCGGGGGGACCAGCGTATGGGCGGCGTCAACCAGCAGCGTGCGCATCCTTGGATGCTCCTTCCGCGACGGAGGGGTGGTGCAGCAGTGCGCGCGTCAGCAGCCCGCTGACGGGACCGACGACGAGGGCGGCGACGGAGACCCACACGGGCCACGGGGCCAGCCCGAGCGCGTGATCCGCCGACCAGCGGCCGGGGCCGGTGAGCGCGAGCACCCCGGCCACGACGACGAGGAACAGCGGGTACTCGTACCCGTCGTGCTGCACCCACAGCCCATTGCGCCACTTGACGGTCGTGGCCACCGTCATCACTCCCGCGGCGGCCATCGCCGCCGCGGGAGTGAGCAGCCCTGCCGCCAGGAACAGGCCGGCGCCGACCTGGCCGCCGCCCGCCGCGAGCGCGGTGAGCCGGCCGCCTCGGAACCCGTCCCGCCGGAACTCCTCGGTTCCCCCGGCCAGGCCCTCGCCGCCCAGCCGGAAACTGACCTTCTGCACTCCGTGCCCTGCGACGAGGAGTCCCGCCACCAGCCGGAGGACCAACAGTCCGGTGTCCATCACGTTCCTGCCTTTTCCCGTCTTCTCCGTTCCCGGGTTCTCAGCCGGCCGCGTGGGCGCCGATCACGGCCTGGGCGTACACGACGCCGAGGCCGTAGGCGCCGGCGTGCTCCTTGACGACGTCGGTGGTGGCGACGTACGTCTCGGTGCGCGCCCAGTCGCGCTGGAGCTCCAGGAGCACCTGGACCCAGGTCACCGGTATCGCGCCGCCCTGGATCATGCGCTGCACGGCGTGCTCGTGCGCCTGTGGGCTGACGCCGCCGGACGCGTCGGTCACCACGTACACCTCGTAACCCTGGGCGATGGCGGACAGCGTGGGCAGGACCACACAGACCTCGGTCCACAGGCCGGCGATCACGAGCTTCTTGCGTCCGGTCGCCTTCACCGCGTCGACGAAGGCATCGTCCTCCCAGGCGTTCATCGAGGTGCGGTCGATGATCTTCTGGTCGGGGAAGACGTCGGCGAGCTGCGGCAGGATCGGGCCGGAGAAGGACTCGGCCGCCACGGTGCTCAGCACGACCGGCACGTCGAAGACCCGGGCGGCCTTTGCCAGGCCGACGGTGGAGTTGATGATCGCGGTGCGGTCGCCGCTGCCGGTGCCGAAGAACATCTGCGGCTGGTGGTCCACGAAGAGGACGGCGCAGTTGTCGGGGGTGAGCAGGTCGGGGCTGGGGGCCGCGGTGACCTGGGCGATGTCGACCATGGGAGTACTGCCTTTCGTGGGTGGAAACAGTGGATACACAGGTGAATCGGTGTGGCTTCAGTGGGAGACACAGGGGTCGAGAAACCCGTCCCCGTACGCGTCCCCGCGCTGGGGTACGAGGCCCCGGCGGACCCGCCACCGCAGGTGCTCGCCGGCCTCGCCGACGGCCTCGCCGATCAACTCGGCCTGGCGGACGCCGCCGAGGCGCGCAGGGTCGGCGGACCGGTAGCCACCGAAGTGCGCGACCGGGCTCCAGGCGGGGGTCACGGGCGGCATTTCCTCGTCGAGGCCCTCGTATTCGCCGGCGGCGTACACGATGCGGCCGCCCACGACCGTGAGCAGGGACTCGATGTGAGGGATCACGGGCTCCGGCACGGTGAAGCAGTCCTCGGAGAGGACCGCAAAGTCGCCCAGGTACCCCGGGCGCAGGACGCCCTTGACGTCCTGTTCGCCGGTGAGCTCCGCGCCCGCCGTGGTGAACATCGCGAGCGCGGTCTGCCGGTCGACCCGGTTGGACGGCGGGCGGACGAGGCAGTCGCCGACGGTGCGGCCGGAGACCAGCCAGTGGAGGGCGACCCAGGGGTTGTATGTGGAGACGCGGGTGGCGTCGGTGCCGGCGCCGACGGTCAGGCCGCGCTCCAGCATGGCCCTGATCGGCGGCGCGGTGGCGGCGGCGATGCCGTAGCGGCGGACGAAGGCCTCGCCCTGGAATGACAGCCGGTTCTGCACCGACAGGGCGCCACCGAGCGCGGCGATCCGGTCCAGGCTGTCCTCGGTGACGGTCTCGGCGTGGTCGAAGAGCCAGCGGTTGCCGGACGGGAACAGGCCTTCGGCGGCGAGCCGTTCGAAGACGGCCAGGTCCCTGCGGATGGTCTCGTCGTAGGTGGCGTGCAGCCGGAAGCCCCAGCCGTTCTCCATGAGGAGCCGCACGGCCTTCTCGAATTCCGCCTCGTAATCGGAGGCGAGTTCGGGGCGGGGCTGGGCGAAGTTCTCGAAGTCCGCCGCGGCCCAGGTCAGATTTTCTCCCGCGCCGTTGAGCCGCAGCCACTCGTCGCCGTCCTCGGGGCGCGCCGTCTCGACCCACCGGGTGAGGCCGGCGATCTCCTGACCCGCGGTCTGCGGGAAGAGGTGGTAGGCGATGCGCAGCGACAACTGCCCCGCCTTCGCGAGGTCGACGACCGTGGCGTAGTTGTCGGGGAAGTTCTGGAAACCGCCGGCCGCGTCGATGGCCGAGGTGAGCCCGAAGCGGTTGAGTTCCCTGAGGAAGTGGCGGGTGGAGGCCTTCTTGTCCTCGCCGTTGAGGACCGGGGCCTTGGCGAGGGTCGAGTAGAGGATCAGGGCGCTGGGCGCAGCGAGCAGCATGCCGGTCGGTTCTCCGTCCCGGCCGCGTACGATCTGGCCGCCCCGGGGTTCGGGGGTGTCCCGGGTGAAGCCGGCGGCCCTGAGCGCCGCCCGGTTGAGCACCGCCGACTGGTACAGGTGCAGCACGAACACCGGAGTGTCGGGGGCGGCGGCGTTCAGCTCGGCGACGGTCGGCAGCCGCCGTTCCGCGAACTGCTCGGCCGACCATCCGCCCACCACACGCACCCACTGCCCCTTGGGCGTACGGGCGGCCTGCTCGCGCAGCATCGACAGGCCCTCGCGGAGACTCCGCACGCCGTCCCAGCGCAGCTCCAGGACGTAGTTGAGGCCGCCGCGGATGACGTGGAGATGGGAGTCGTTGAGCCCGGGCACCATCCGGCGGCCGAGCGCGTCGACGACTCGGGTCGCGGGGCCGACATGGCCGGCCATGTCGTGGTCGTCGCCGACGGCGAGGACACGGCCGTCGCGGACGGCGATCGCCTGGGCGACGGGGCGGGACGGGTCTCCCGTGTGGATCTTCGCATTGCGGACGACGAGGTCCGCCGCGTTCTCGGTGGCGCGGGGCACCAGTCCCCCGACAGGCATCGTGGACACCTTTCGGAAACCTCCTTCGACGTGGGCGAACGGCTCTCGATCCGCTTCGTCGTCACGCTAAGTCGGCTCACGGCGCTCGGTTTTCCCGAGAGTGCACCGGCACCGTTCCGACAGTGCACTCGGGGCGTCGCCGCATCCGGTTCAGGGCGCGGAGCGCCCGTACCGCTAATCCCCTCCCATCAGGGAGGGGAGAATTCAACATGCGTTCCGGGGAGCATCGTGGCGCAGACGCAGGCATGTCCCCGAGACCCTCGCAGCCCAGTACTGCAACGGTCTTTTGTGTGACGGTAGGTCGGCTTCTGGTGGTGCGTGGCCTCGTCGTTTGTAGTGGCTGGTACGGGCCTGGTGTTGTCTGCGGCGCCAGTTGGATCAGTGCAGGACGTGCTCGATGGCCCGGCGTGTGACGACGGAGTCCTGCCGGGTGGTGGCCATGACGTGGAAGACGTCGGCCTGCTCGAGCCCGCGCCGCCAGCCTTTGCTGTGGCCGTAGGCGGCATCGGCCGACACCCAGCCGAACGGGATCTTCTCCGCGATCGCGCGGCCATTGCTTTCGCCATGACGCCCTTGGTCTCGAAGCCGGTCGCGTCGTCGATACCGGCCCGGCGGTACCGCTCGCGGTCGTCGGTCCACGACGCGGGCCCCGCAAGGGCAGCCGGATCAGGCGGCGGACCCCGCACCGCCTGCCTTGCCTGCACACAGCGCGTCGACGAGTGATCCGGTCCTGTTTAGGCGTGTGCCAGCAGACGCGACGCCGCCTCCCGGGCCAGGCCGGCGGCGGCAGTGTCGCCGAGGCTGACGCGGGCGCAGGCCGCTCCGTCGGCGAGCATGAGCACGGTGGCCGCGGTCATCTCGGGATCGGTCTCCTCCGCTACCTCGGCGAGTGCTCCCAAGTAGTGGAGGATTTCGTGTTTGTGGTCGCGGATAGCGACACGCACGGGGTGGTCGGGGTCGGGGTATTCGGCGGCGACGTTCACCAGATCACTGCCGCGGTAGGCAGGGTCGGCGAACTCCTCGGCCAGCAGGTCGAAGATCGCAAGGAGCTGGTCCGGAGGCGTCGTCGCGGCCGCGGCGCGAGCGCGCAGGCGCGCGCACCATGCGTCGTTGCGTTGGCGCAGAACAGCGGCGACGAGTTCGTCCTTGGAGCGGAAGTGCTGGTACAGGGTCGATTTGGCCACCTCGGAGGCGCGCCAGATCTCATTGATGCCCACGGCGCGCACGCCGCAGCGGGTGAATAGGTCGGCCGCCGCCGCGACGATCCTGGCGCGGGTGGTCTCAGAAGCGGTCATCGGCACCTCCGGTGAAGGGCGGGAATGGGGAAAGTTCCACCGCTGTTCTCATCGAACAGACTAGTCGGTTCGATTGGGAGGTTCTACCAATGATCGACCTTGATGTGTTCAGCGATCTGATCTGCCCCTGGTGCTACATCGGCGGGCGCCGACTGCAACGGGCCGTCGGCATCGTGACGGAGCGCACCGGTCAGGAGTTCCGCATCCGTCACCACGCCTTCGAGCTCAACCCGGCGATGCCGACGGTCGGTGTGGACCGGCGCACCTATCGCAGTGAGAAGTTCGGCAGCTGGGAGCGCTCGCGGCAGCTCGACGCGGCCACGGTGCTCGCCGGCCGGGACGAGGGCATCATCTTCGACTACGAGGCGATCACCAGGACGCCGAACACCCGGGCCGGGCACCGGCTGATCGCGCTGGCCGAGCAGAGCGCACAGTCGAGTGCGGCAATGGCCGACCGCCTGCTCGTGGCCTACTTCTCCGAGGGGCAGGACATCGGCGATGTGGACGTGCTGGCCCGGATCGGCAAGGAGATGGGGCTCGGCGACGACGTGGCCGCACAGCTGACGGACCCTGCGGTGGAGACGGCCGTGGCGGAGGACGAACAACTCGCCGAATACATCGGCCTTCGCGGAGTGCCGCTGCTGATCATCGGCGACAAGGCGCTCAACGGCGCAGTCGACACCGACATGCTCGTGGAGATCCTTCAACGCCACGCCACCCAGGTGCCGGACGGCGCCGTGTGCGAGAACGGAGTGTGCTCGCTGTGACCACCGTGCCGGACATTGAGTCAGTGGGCGTCGTCGGAGGTTCGCTGGGGGGCCTGTTCCAGGCGGTCGCCCTCACCGAGCTGGGACTGGACGTCACCGTCTGGGAGCGGTCCTCCGGCCGCCCCGACGACCGCGGGGCGGGAATCGTGCTCCAGCCGAGCGTCGCCTGGTTCCTCAACATGTTCTGCGGCGTCGACCCCGACCGGATCAGCGTGCCCGTCACGCACCGGCAGTTCTTCAGCCAGGACGGGCGAAGCCATCACACGCTCATGCGCCAACAGATGATCTCCTGGGGTGCCCTCTACACATCCCTGCGCGACCGCCTCGACCCCGCGCGCTACCACGACGGGCAGCAAGTGACGGCGCTCGCATCCAGGCACGACGGCGTGGACGTCCACCTCGGTGACACCGTCCACTCCGTGGACCTCGCAGTCATCGCCGACGGCTCTGCTTCCCGCCATCGCGGGCTCGTCGCACCCGACAGCGCTCCCCGCTACGCCGGGTACGTCGCCTACCGGGGCGTCATCGCCGAGGCTGACCTCACCGAGGACCTGAGCGCAGTCTTCCGCGATCGGTTCAGCTTCTACGACGGGGACCGCACCCAGTTCCTGTGCTACTTCATCCCGGGCGACTTCGGCACGACCGCGCCGGGAGAGCGCCGGATGAACTGGGTGTGGTACGTACGGGCCGACGCGGCCGGCCTGGACCGCATCACCACCGACCGGAACGGCACCGCCCACGGACTCTCCCTGCCCCCGGGGCTGATCGCCCCGCGAGTGCATGACGAGCTCCTGGACCGCACTCGGAGGTTGCTTCCCGAGCCCATGCGTGAGCTCGTGGAGCACACCAGGGAGCCGTTCACGCAGGCGATCCTCGATGGCCGGGTCACTCGGATGCGCAACGACCGGATGCTGCTGACCGGCGATGCCGCCTTTGTGGTCCGGCCGCACACCGCAGCCAGCGCGGAGAAGGCGGCCGCCGACGCCATCACCCTCTTCACCGCCCTGCAGCAGGTTCCGTCCCTTGATGGCGCCCTGCGGGCGTGGGAGAAGAACCGGCTCGCTGAAGGAATGGCCCTCTACCAGCACGGCGTCGGCCTCGGACACCGGCTCGGCCTGGGTGGCCCCGCTACGCCCGCCGCCGCTGCCGGACCAACCGGCTGATGGCCGGGTACCGCAGGCCCCCTGTCAGCCCGGCGGGCTTCCAGAAAGCCACCGCGCAGCGGCGAGACTGGCGAGAGGCCCGCTCACATGCGTGAGAGGTGCCTCGAACGCGGGTCTCGTACCTACAGACGTCGCCGCCCCCGAGATCGCCGAGCAGCTGACCGTCGTCGGCCCCTGTCGGCCGGTCCGCGCCCGGATCACGGGCCCCGGCAGCGGCACTGGTCCCGAGCTGGTGGAACGGCATCGTGCGCCGCGAGCGGCCGCATTGTGGACAGCCGCGTGCCCTCGAATCCGCAGGTCGATGGGGTCAACTACTCCTGGCAGCTGGACAACCGCAACAAGCGCCTTACGAGACCGGCACCACGTCCCGCAACGAGTTGCAGAAGCTGGTCTACGCTCGCCTGAAGGCCGAGTTCGGGCCCGCTGCCCAATCGGCCGTCCGCACGGTGAAGAAGGTCGTTGACGCCTACACGACGTTGCGTGCGAACATCCGGGCCGGGAACCTCGGCCCCGAGGGATCGAAGCGGCGCAGGCGTGCGGAGTCGAAGCGCAGGTTCGAGGGGCAACAGGATGCGCTAAGCCAAGTTCGGGCCGATTCTGCCGCACCTCGACGAGCAGCAGCGCCGTCTCTTGATAGGGGCGAAAGTCTGGCCCCTCGGCCATGGCGGGATCAGAGCGGTCGCCCGTGCAGCCGGTGTCCGTGAAGCGACAGGTTCTGCCGGTATGCGGGAACTCGGCTCTGGAGAGCCCTCGTTGGGATGGGTGAGCCGGAGAGGGGCGGACTCGGTCCCGGTCCACGTGGTGGGGAGCCGGGTGCGTGCAGCGATCGTCCGAGCCATCGCATCATGGGACGGCGGGGCACGGTCGACCAGCAGTCGCCTGCCGTGAACGGTCAACCTGCCGGGTGCGATGTGCGCGCGGTTCGCCGCGGTGGTGGCAGCTGGGGACAGCGGCAAGGGCGCTGGCCCGGAGCGGGAGGTCGGTGGCGTCGTACCCCCGCCCCGTCGGGCAGTGGCCAGGGTGGTCCGTCGCCCGCTTCACCTCGATCGGGTCGTTCTTCCCGGCGTCGGCCGAGAGGGCGTCTCGATGACGCCACCCCGGCCGCTCGCCTTCCGTCAGCCGCTCACCGCTGTCGTCCTGAAGAGGCCGCCGCAGATGAGGGGCTGGGCGGTGCGCAGGGTCAGGGCTTCCCGGGAACCGGGCGGGTAGACCCGGAGATAGTCGGGCCGTTCCCAGCACTTCGAGCCATTGATCCCGCGGTTGAGGGTGTGCAGGGTGACTTCGGCCGAGCCTCCGGCCCCGATGACGGTGACCCGGCCGGCAGCTCCCTCCCGTTCGGCAGGTTCGCCGATCACACTGCCGTCGCGCCTGATCAGGGAGACCCCGGGGAAGCCGATCAGGGTGCAGGAGTCCGAGGACTTGTTCACCAGCGTGAGCCGGTAGTGGATCTGGCCCGCGCCCGCGTCGCCCTGCCTCAGGCTCATGGTCAGCGCCTCGGTCGTGCAGCGCCCCGGACTGCTGCCGGTGGCCGGGGCGGATGTGGCGGCCGAGGTGCGCGGGTCGGTGGACCCGGCAGGAGCGGGCTCGCCGGGGGCGACGGGCGCGTCCGGGACAGCGCTGTCGCGGGCCGACCTGCTCGATCCGGGGGGTTCGGCCGACGGGGAAGCGCCATCGTTGCAGCCGGCGGCGCTCACGGCAAGGGACACGACCGCCACCGGGACGAGGGCGTACCGGCGGAGCCCGCGCCTCTTGTCGGCCGGTCCGCGCCCCCGCGGACGGAAGGATTGTGCGGACAGTGGGGCGATGGTTCGCGGAGTGGAGTCCATGGTTCTCGCCTGCTCGCTTCCGTGCCTCCCGAATCATCCACTCCGGCGCGGGTTCCGGTCTCCGGACCGCGCCTGGCGAGGGCGGCGGCCGGAACCGACGGCAGAAGTGTGCAACCCCGGTAGGAGCCGCAGGAGCGAGAGTGCGGGTGGACTCTCCCACCGTGGGAGAGTCCACCATGAGGGCGTGCAAGACGAACTTCTCACCATCGGGCGCTTCGCCCGCCTGTGCCGACTCAGCGTCAAGCAGCTACGGCACTACGCCGAGATGGGGCTATTGGCTCCGGCTCGCGTGGACGTCGGCTCCGGCTACCGCTATTACGCACCTGAACAAGCACGTGATGCCTTGACCATCGCCCTGCTCCGCGACATGGATCTCCCCTTGGCTGTGATCGCCCAGGCACTGGCTGCCGCGCCTGCGCACAGGGCGCAGATCCTGCGCACTGAGCGGGACCGGCTGGCCGAGCGGATCAGCAGGGACCAGGCACGGCTTCAGATGCTTGACCGGCTGGCGGAGGGTGGCGTGCCCGGCTATGAGGTGACGATGAACAGCGAGCCGGAGCGACGGCTGGCAGTGGTGCGAGCGGTCTGCACCCCTGCGGAGACAGGGGAGAGGGTCGAGGAATGCGTAGGCCGGCTGCTGCCCGTGCTTGGGAAGGCGGGAATCGCATGGAAGCCGCCGCTGTGGGGCCTGTACTCGCTGGACCTGGCAGAGCGTATGGAGATCGCCGTCGGAGCGCAGACGCCGCAGGGACAAGGGACACCCGGCCTGGAATTCGAGGTGCTGCCCGGCGGACCTGTCGCCGAGACCGTGCACATCGGGTCCTACGCCCAGCTTCCCCTCGCCTACAACGCTCTCTTCGCCGCCGTCCACGAGAGCGGACTGCGCCCACAACCACCCGTACGTGAGGCCTATCTCGTCGGACCAGCAGAGGCCCCGCAACAGGAACTGATGACCCGGCTGATCATCCCCGTCCAGGAGAGCATGGCATGACGACGGTATTGGACATCGACGCCCGCGGCAGGCAGCACTGCGAGACGACGGCTCTGGGGGTGCTGCTGCGGCACCAAGGAATCGATCTGTCCGAGCCCATGCTCTTCGGTCTCGGCTCCGGCCTGTCCTTCATCTACTGGGACAGCAAGAACATGGGCTTCCCCTTCCTCGGGGGACGGGTCAAGCCGTTCGACCTCACCAGAAACCTCGCCACCAGACTCAAGGTGGAGCTCCTGGTCCAGGAGACCACCTCGCCCCGCAGGGCATGGGAGAACGTGGTGGCCTCCATCGACGCAGGTCACCCCGTCGGGCTGCAGCTCGACAGCTGCTACCTGGACTACTTCGGGTCGAAGGTGCACTTCGGCGGTCATGTCGTCGCCATGTACGGCTACGACGAACACGATGCCTACCTGGTGGACACCGACCAGCAAGGCGGAGCGGTAGCCACCAGCCTGACCAGCCTCGCCCAGGCCAGGGCCGCGCGCGGTCCGATGACCGCCAAACACCGGTCCTTCACCCTCACCGCTCCGAGGAACCCGCCCTCCCCACAGGGCCAGATCATTCCCGCCGTCACCGCCTGCGCCGACGCCTTCCTCGACCCGCCCATCGCCAACCTCGGCCATCGAGGCATTGAGAAGGCCGGCAAGCTGGTACGCACATGGCTCCAGCGCACCGACAACCCGGAGCGGGACCTGCCGCAGGCTGCCTTCTTGATGGAGAAGGCCGGCACCGGCGGCGCGCTGTTCCGTAACCTCTACCGAGACTTCCTCGCCGAATGCACCCAACTGCTCGACAGCAGCCACTTGCGCACCGGTCATGCGCTGTACACGGAGGCAGCCACCCTGTGGACGGAAGCCGCAGTACTGATCAGAAAAGCTGGTGAATCAGGCGATGTGCGATGCCTCGTACAGGCAGGCATCATCATCTGCGATCTTTCACGAGTGGAGCGCGAGGCCATGCAGGCGCTGAGCCGCCTGGACAGTGATACCCCAAGCGCAATCCAGCCCTGATAGTGAGCGTTTCAATTCGTCAATGTGGTTTCGCGGCACCGCCAAGCTGCTCCTGGTGTCATCGCCCTGGGTTCCGCTCGGCTGTTACAAGACAGCGACAAAGGCCCGGTGAACGTCTGCTCCCGCTGTGCCGTCGTTTCTAGTGACTACGTCAATCGGCATGTAGGTGCACCTTTGGCGCGAAAGGCTGTTCTCACCAACGTGACGAAGCCCTTCCTCCGACGGGGAAGGGCTTCGTGAGCGAGCGCTGGGCAGGCCTTGCACCTGCATTTCCTCGCAGGAAGCGGGGTGTCCTTCCTTGGACCACCAACGCAGCGTCAGTCGCCGTGAGTTGCGGCGAACTTCCAAGATCAATCATAACGCATGCGGACGTCAGCCGGCCCTGTGCCATCACGGAGGCGGTTGAGCGGCAGACCTGCCTGCCCGCCGAGGCCGAGGATCGCACCGTCCCGGTCCGCTGGGAAGGCGACCGCGTCATGGGCGTGCGCCCCTCGGTACAGCGCGGCGCGTGGGCGGCCGAATCCCTCCTGAACCCTGCGCGAGGCACACCCGCACCCACAGCCCAGCGCGGTATCGAGGCCCAACGACCGGTGTCCTCAGCTGATCACGCGCTCCCCGAACGAGTGGGAGACCATCGGACGGGACCAAGCGGAGTCCTTGGTTGACCTTCACCTTGGGGGAGCCCACAGCATAAGTGTGGCCGGGCGACGTGCTCGGCATGAGGAGGAACGAGCATGGGGTTGCTGACCATCGGGACGTTCGCGAAGGCGTCCCGGCTGTCGCCGAAGGCGCTGCGTCTTTACGACGAGCTCGGCCTGTTGCCGCCCACTCGCGTCGACCCGGTGACCGGCTACCGCCTCTACGCGCCGGAGCAACTGGACCAGGCCCGACTGGTCGCCTGGCTCCGACGCCTGGGGATGCCTCTCGCCCGAATCCGGCAGGTCTGCACGCTGGAGGCAGGTCCGGCTTCCCGGGAGATCCGCGCGTTCTGGGCCCAGGTCGAAGCCGACACCGCCGCACGGCGGGACCTGGCCACCTTCCTCATCGACCACCTGTCCCGGAAGGCCCCTGCTATGTCCCCGACCGCCAAACCCCTCGGAATCCGTTACGCCGCCCTGTCCGACACGGGCCTTGTCCGCAAGAGCAACCAGGACACCGCCTACGCCGGGTCCCGCCTGCTCGCCGTCGCCGACGGCTACGGCAGCCAGGGAGCCCCCGTGAGCGCGGCCGCCGTCGACGCACTCAAGCACCTCGAAACCGACAGCATCCCGGTGGGCAATCTCCTCAACGTCCTTGAAGACGCGATCGAACAGGCCAAACTGGCCGTCCGCGGCGTCGCCGGGGGCGGTTCTTCCCCCGAAGAGGCCGGCACGACACTCACCGCGATGTTCTGGACCGGATCGCAATTGGCCCTCGTCCACATCGGTGATTCCCGCGTCTACCTCCTGCGCGACGGAGGGCTGTTCCAGATCACCCACGACCACACCATGGTGCAGTCGCTGGTCGACGAAGGGCGCCTCAGCCCGGAAGAAGCCGCCTCCCACCCCCAGCGGTCGCTGCTGATACGGGCTCTGGGCCTCGGAGCCGACGCCATCCCCGACATGCGCCTCCACGACGCACAGCAGGGAGACCGGTACCTGCTCTGCTCCGACGGTCTGTCCACCGTCGTGTCGACCGGGGAGATCCGCCGGGTGCTCTCAGAGATCGGTGAGCCCGAGCAGGCGGTCCGCGAACTCATCGCCCTTGCCAACGGATCCGGCGGCCCCGACAACGTCAGCTGTGTGGTCGCCGACGTCACGGAGCTTCAGCAATAGGAGCGAGCGGCGTGCACCAGATCCGCTCTGCGAGGGCCACGAGCGGGCGGAGAGCTGACTTCTCCGCCCGCGCCCTCTTCTTGTCCTGGAGCGCACAGCACGCCTCTCGGCGGACGTGGTGAAGGAGACGGCACCGATACTTGTGATCCGTCACCGCTGCAAGCGGCAGCTGGTGCAGCGCGGAAATCGCCCGCATCGGACACGAGTCAAGAACTTCAGGAGCCACCTTGTCCCGTACCTACCCTCGCAAGTTCTCTCGTTCCGAGACCACACGGGCCGAAGCCTTCAGTGACGGTGTGTTTGCCATTGCCGTCACGCTTCTGGTCCTCAACCTCGCTGGTCCGCCGCACGAACCGGGCGGCCTTGGCCGGGCTTTGCTGGCTCAGTGGCCTGCCTACCTCGGTTACCTGGCGTCATTCGGCTATGTTGCGGTGATCTGGCTCAATCACCACCAGGCCTTCGTCCGCATCAGGGCCATGGACCGCGGACTACATGCTGCCAACCTGTTTCTCCTGCTCACCACGGCGGCGCTGTCCTTCCCCACAGCGGTGGTCGCGGACGCACTGCAGACCGACCTTGCGGACTCCGACGCGCGGGTGGCCGTTGCTCTCTACGCCGGCCTTGCCGCAGCGATGTGCCTGAGCTGGGTGGCCTTCTACGGCCAGCTCGCCCGGCGACCCGAGCTGATGGACCCTGACGTAGAGGACACGTACGTACGGCACGGACAGCTTCGCTCGTGGGCTGGAGCCCTCGCCTACACCGTCGCCGGGCTTCTTGGAGTGTTCATCGCACCATTGCTGGCGATTGCGGTGTTCGTTCTCCTCCCGGTCTTCTACTTCGTCACCAGCGAAGGCCTGCGCGGCGGGTGGGACGGCTCCTCCTGATACGGCAACCGTACGACTGACGCCAGAGACGCCATCACGAAGTGGCAATGGAGCTAATCGAGAGGTACGTCACGCAGTGCGGCAGGGGAGTCACACCCAGCTCGGGAAGAGCTGGTGCAGGTGGGTGGAGACGGTGCGCGGGGGGCCTGGGCACATCGCGCAGGTCACTGGTCAGCTCCGCGCCGAGGTAGGCCGCCTCACCGCGGCACTCGGCCGCGGGGTTGCGGACAGCGCAGCCACGCCTTCGCCCCGTCTCGGCTTCCCGGTCGCCGGTCCGCCTCGTGCCGTCCCGTCCCCGATCGTGGCCGACGCCGTCGACCCGTGCCGGGCTGCTGTCTTGACGTTCCGTCGGCGATCGCCCGATGCGCAAGCGGGTGCGGTGCGCATTTCTGCGGATGGGCACTCGACGCGTCCCCGGACCGGCCGGTACTCAAACCGAGGCGATCGGCATGATGCCTGGCGTGCCGCCGTCGAGTGTGTGAACCCAGCCGTGACCGATGGAGTGAGCAGGAACCCCGAGCGCCCGGATCTCCGACGCATCCTGTGGTGACGGGCCACGACGGATCCACGGCTGGCCGTCGCACGTCGGCGTGGGCGACGGGAGCGGCCCGCCGAACCTGGCGGCCGCTGTTCGTCGCGTACATCAGCCCTGTCCCCACGTCGTACGCCCCGGGGACGGCCGTCGTTCCTGTGGTCGAGGGGGAGGCCGATGCGCTTGCCTGGCTGCGCGCGGACGTCATCGACACCCTCCCCGCGACCACGCAGGCCGGGCTGGACGTCCATGCCGCCGCCAGCACCGGAGATGCGGCCAGCGAACTGGCCCGTCCCGCGGACGAGCACCGGGCCGACGTACTGGTGCTCGGCGCCCCGGAGCGCCGACTGCACCAGCTCATCGGGTCGGTACCGGCGTGGATGGCTCGCCATGCACACTGCCCCCTCGTCATCGTGCGCTGATGGTGCCCGACGTGCGGTCGGCCCAGAAAAAGGGAGCCGGACACAGCAGCCTCCTGCGGCGGGCACAGGACGGCGTGCCGCCTCGGCCTGCTCCCGGTCGGGTGAGCGCGTAGTGTGACAAGGCAGGGCGACATGATGACCTCGCCCGACGGCGCCGGGAGGAAGCACCATGGCGCACAGTCCGTGGCAGAAGCGGGGGCGGGGCCAGGCCCGGGACGGCGTGGCCGTGCGGCCGCCGCAGCGTGCTCTGGACCGGCACCGACTGCGGCGCCTGCTGGACGCGGTCGGTGCGGTCAGCGCCGACATGGACACCCGTACCGTGCTGCACCGCATCGTCGAGGCGGCCACCGACCTGGTTGCCGCGCGCTATGGGGCACTGGGGGTGCTCTCGGAGGGCGGCAAGATCATCGACCTGATCACCGTGGGCGTCGACGATCCGCACCTGTGCGCGGCCTTGGGCCTGCCGCAGGGCCATGGGCTGCTGCACACAATGGCGGACGACCGGGAACCGTTGCGGGTGGCGGATGTGGCCGCGCACCCTCGTTCGGTTGGCTTCCCGCCGGGGCATCCGGTCATGCGGACCCTGTTGGGCGTTCCGCTCGTGGTGCGCGGCACGGTTTACGGTGACCTCTATGTCGCCGACAAGCTGGATGGCACGCCCTTCGACGACGATGACGAGGGCCTGCTGACGGCGTTGGCCAGTGCCGCGGGCGTCAGCCTCGAAAACGCCCGCCTGTATCAACAGCTCAAACGCGCCGCCGAGCACTTTCAGCGCCGCATGCTGCCTGTCCTTCCCGACCTTTCGCCCTTCGAGGCCGCGGCCCGTTATGAACCCGCGTCCGAACTGCCGAGGCTGGGCGGGGACTGGTACGACGCCATGGTCCTGCCCGATGGCGCCACCTGCGTCGTGGTGGGTGACGTGACCGGTCACGACGTGGAGGCCGCCCCGCTGATGGGACAGATCCGCAACATGCTGCGGGCGATCGCCCTCGACCGATGCGGGCCGCCCGGCCTGATCATGTCAAAACTGGACTACGCGCTGACGATGTTCGACGACCCGCCCACGGCCACCCTGGTATTCGGCCGCATCGAGCACGGCCGTGCAGAGGGCGGGGGGTACACCTTCGGCTGGAGCAACGCCGGGCATCTGCCGCCGCTGCTGGTCGGTGCGGATGGCAGCACGCGTTACCTGGCGCCCGCCCGTCACGGAATCCCGGTGGGCATAGACGCGTCCGTCTCCCGGTACAGCCACGACCACCCCCTCCCGCCCGGCAGCACGCTGCTGCTGTTCACCGATGGGCTGGTCGAGCGCCGCGACCAGGACATCGACACCGGGCTGGGTGACCTGGCCGAACAGGCCGCCCGCCTGGCCACGGCACCGCTGGAGGAGCTGTGCGACAGTCTGATCAGCCGAAGCCGGCAAGTGTTCGACGACGACGTGGCCCTGCTGGCCCTGCGTATCCCCTCGGACTGATCGCCGTCGCCCATGTGACCCGGTGCCCGTGCTGCAGCCAGGGGCACACCCGCCCGGCCCAGCGCAACGGGGCCGCCCGCAGGAGATCATGGAAGCGGTCTGGGACGCGGTCGAGATGCGCGCAGGCGGCTCCTACGCCCAGCCCTGCACGCCATGAAGGAGACAGAGCCCCACACGCAGCCGTGAACCCACCACGGGTCGGCCGCCATCCGGACACCCCGCTCGGCGGCGCCGCGCTTTCCTCAGTCGGAGGTGGGGTGCGGCCAGTGCGCGAGGCTGCCGGGCGAGGGGACTGACTGTGCCGCTTCCGCCACCGAGGGGTAGATTTCGTAGCTTTCGCGCATGCCGCTGAGGTCGAAGATCTTGAGCACCCGGCTCGACACGGACGCGATATGCAGCGAGCCGTCGTGTTCACGGATGCGTTTCGTGATCGCCACGATCACGCCCAACCCCATCGAATCCATGAAGCCGACGAAACCCAGGTCCAGAACGAAGTGGCGGCGTCCCTCATTGAGAAGCTTGATCACGGCGTCACGGATCATGGGCGCGGTATGGGCGTCCACCTCACCGTCGACCTCCACAACGGTCCAGCCGTCAACCACGTCATAGCTCACGATCATGCTTTCGTGCCGGACGATGTTCGTTCGCATGGCCATCCTTCTTCACTTCTTTGGATGGTGCAGGATCCGCCAGCACGACGAGGCCTGGACGACCAACCCACATCCCGATCGCGGTCTGCCACGGACCGGTTGGCGCGGACTGACGGAAACCGTCACCGCTGGCGTCCTGCGTGATGGTCACCGGCTCTTGGTCAGCCACTCGGCGAGAACAGCGGCCTGGCTGAGGTCCACGTCCTTGGTGGCGGTCAGCAGCATGAGCTTGTTGTGTGTTGCCAGGTTACACAGATGCTCGGCCGCCTCGGCCTTGAGCGGGTGGATGGCTCCGTACCCTTGCTGGAAGCGGACGTTCCCGACTCGCCCATTTTAGAGTGCCCGGCAGTAGGCAGCGCGGGTGAAGGAGCGGGGCTGGGGTGCGTGCTTCGCAGGGCGGAGGATTGAGCCAACGCGGAGCGTTGGTGATTGACGACAACGCCGCGAGGTGCGTGCACCGGCCCTGCGACGCCGCGAAGCCTACTGCCGGGCACTCTTATCGGGGATTGGTGACGCGAACCCGTCGGGGCTCGGCAGGGTCGGTCATGAAGCGCCGCCCGGTGGAGAGCGGCGCCGTCCAGGGCGGCGCATTGACGAGGAGCATGGTGTGCCCAGCAGACGTCCCGCTCGAGTCACACGATTTTCCCGCACGGACGGTCTCCCCGCATGAGGTCCTCGCGCGAACTGGACGCAGCAGTGGCCACCGGGGTCGTGGACGGCCTGGGGCTCCCGGACGGGGCGATCACTGAGGATATGGCCTGGTCAAGGCCGATCTTGTGGACCGTATTCGACCAACAGCACCGAACCGGCCTGCCCAGGGAAACATCGATTTGATGCAAGCATCGTCAACGCGCCCATCGGTGCCACGCACGCTTCATGTCCACCCGCGCACCCAACATCGGTGTCCCCTCATCGTTGAGTGGCCCTGGTGCCCGTCCGTCGTGGCGCCCAGGCGTGCCGACTGGAGAGCGAACCGATTGACTGAAGGCAATAATGTGTGAGAACCGTACGACACGGCAGGCCGAGTCGGCGGGCGGTGCGGACGTCCGGGACTCGAGAAGGGGTGACGGTGCCATGCAAGATGTACACGCGCGCCGCGTCTATGAGGAAGCCGGACCGTCCGACGGCACACGCGTATTGGTGGACCGACTATGGCCTCGCGGTTTGTCCAAAGAAAAGGCCCACCTGGACGAGTGGCTCAAGGCGGTGGCTCCGTCCAATGAGCTGCGCCGTTGGTACGGCCATCAGCCTGCCAAGTTCGCCGAGTTCAAGCGCCGCTACGAGACCGAGCTGACAGAACCGGACCGGGCCGAGGCGTTGCATCACCTGCGTGACGAGGCCCGGACCGGGCCTGTGACGTTGCTGACCGCGACGAAGGACCTCGAGCACAGCGAGGCAGAAGTTCTCGTGCAGCTGATGCGTTCGGAGTAGGACACGCGGACCGCGGCCAGCGGCCGAGCACGCCGGAAACCAGGCGCCGGGGCCCCGGGCCCGAACTGGCGTGGCCGGACTGTCGAGATGCTGTCGGAGTACATCTGCCGCCCTCTGCAACGCGGAATATGGGCAGGTCGGCGACGAGCGAGTCGCGAGTCAATCACCGCAACGCCTATCGCCCCCGTGAGCGGTCGCCTCTGGGGACACGCCGTCCGCGTGCTGAATCTCCCCGAAGACTTCTGGCCGAAGCTGGTACAGCGCCGCGCCGTACAGCTTGGTGGCACCGCCGACGAAGTAGTGCACCTGCGGCTGGAACGGCCTGCAATCACTGTCGTACTAGGTGTCCGGGGAGATGTACCGCCCGTCCACTCAAGCCCTTGACTACGCATCATTTCATGGGAATGACTGCGGCCGGCCGGGGCCTGCGGACCTGTCGGGCCAAGGGCTTCTGTGATCTCCGGTGGATCGGCGCGAGGCGTCGGATGCGGTGCATTGCAAGGCGGAGGGGCGCCCGCATACCGGAAGTATTCGGGCGTTCCGACAACACGGCGAGGCGCCGTAGCCGACGCCGCGCGCCCGCCGGAAATTGCGGGACAGCCCTGAACTCCTCTTAGCCACCAATTTAGCCAAAGCGGGCGCTGCCGCGACTTTTGCCGAGGCACTCATGGCTTCACTAGCCGAGAGCGCCGCGGTCAACGTCGGCTCGGGCAGGTGAGGGGCGCCCGGGGCGGCGTCCGGGCGGTTGAGAGGGCTCCGGCAGGGCGGCCGGTGGTTCGACGGGCCGTGACTGCGGGGTGCCGCGGGATATGGTCAGCAGCTCCCCGCAGTGTCTGATCTGGAGCGGTTCTCCCTCCACCAGGGTGTACGTGGCCCGAGAACTGGTGATCTCGACGCGCAGACACCGCTGTCGCACATGGACGGAGAAGGCCAGCCGACTGAGCTTCTCGGGGAGCCTGGGAGCGAAACGTACGGTTTCCTCGTGGTAACGCAGCCCGCCGAAGCCGGCGACCAGTGCGATCCAGGAGCCCGCCAGGGAAGCGATGTGCAGGCCGTCGCGGGTGTTCTTCTCCAGATCGTCCAGATCCATCAGCGCCGCCTCCCCGAGGTAGTCGTAGGCCAGACGCAGATGTCCCACCTCGGCGGCGATCACCGCCTGGACGCAGGCGGACAGGGACGAGTCACGGACGGTGAGGGGCTCGTAGTAGGCGAAATTGCGGGCCTTGTGCTCCGGGGTGAAGGCGTCGCCGTGCAGGTACATCGCCATCACCAGGTCCGCCTGCTTGACCACCTGCTTGCGGTACAGGTCGAAGTACGCGGAGTGCAGCATCAGCGGATAGTCGTCCGGTCCAGTGGCGGCGAAGTCCCATACCTGGTGGCTGGTGAACCCCGCTGACTGCTCATGGATGCCCAACGCGCCGTTGTAGGGCACCGTCATCGCCTTGGCCGCGTCCCGCCAGGCGGCGGTCTCCGCCTCATCGACCCCGAGGGCCGCCGCCTGCTCGGTGTGGCGCTCGGCGGCATCGGCGGCGGCCCGCAGGTTCTCCTGGGCCATCAGGTTGGTGTAGGCGTTGTCGTCGGCGACCGCACTGTACTCGTCCGGCCCGGTGACCCCGTCGATATGGAAGCGGCCGTTCGAGTCGTGATGGCCGAGCGAGTGCCACAACCGGGCGGTCTCCACCAGCAACTCCACGCCGGTCTCGCGCTCGAACTCCACATCCTCGGTGAGGGAGACGTAGCGCAGCACGGCATGGGCGATGTCACCGTTGATATGGAAGGCCGCGGCGCCGGCGGGCCAGTATCCGGAACACTCAGCCCCGTCGATGGTCCGCCAAGGGAAGGCCGCGCCGTTCAGACCAAGCTCTCGGGCGCGGGCCCGAGCCGCCGGCAGGGTGTCCTGGCGCCAGCGCAGGGCATCGGCGACGCAGCCCGGGTAGACAAAGCTGAGCAGCGGCAGGACGAAGATCTCGGAGTCCCAGAAGACATGCCCGTCGTATCCGGAGCCGGTCAGGCCCTTGGCCGGGATCGCCCGCTGCTCGGCTCTGGCAGCAGCCTGTAGCACGTGGTAGAGGGCGAACCGGACGGCCTGCTGGATCTCCGCATCACCATCGACCTCGACATCGGCGTGTCCCCAGAAGTCGTCCAGGAACGCCCGCTGCTGGTGGACCAGCCCCTGCCAGCCGCTGCTGCGAGCGCCTGCAAGTGCCGCCTCCACCTGGTCCCGCAGGGCCGGCAGCGAGCGCGCGCCCGACCAGCCGTAGGAGACGAACTTCTCCAGACAGAGCGTCTCGCCGGGCTGGAGATCGGTGATCACGGTGAGCCGGGCCACGTCGCCCACACTCTCGGCGGAGGTCTGGGTGGACGCCGGGCCCCGCACGATGTGGTCGGCGGCGGCGGCGACCCGCAGGCCGCTGTCGGCGGTGCAGTGCACCAGGCGCAGCCGTAGGTCGTGGGCGCTGTGCTCCTCTGACTGCAGCGGGGACTCCAGGGCGGCGGCAACTCGCGGGTCACCGGTCAGGGTGGGCAGTTGCTCGTTGGCGACGAGTTCGGACTGGATGACGAGCTCTACCTCGTCGTCCAGTGGTTCCACCTCGTAGGTGATCGCAGCGATGGCCCGCTGGGTGAAAGAAACCAGGCGGGTGGAGCGCACCCGTACGGTCTTGCCGGCCGGCGAGGTCCATTCGCAGGTCCGGTGCAGCAGCCCGCTGCGCAGATCCAGTACCCGTTCGTGAGAACGCAGCTCTCCGTAGCGCAGGTCGAACGGCTCGTCGTCGACGAGGAGACGGATCAACTTGCCGTTGGTGACATTGATGACCGTCTGGCCGGACTCCGGGTAGCCGTAGCCCGCCTCCGCGTACGGCAGCGGATGCCGCTCGTAGACGCCGTTGAGGTAGCTGCCGGGCAGGCCGTGCGGCTCGCCCTCCTCCAGGTTGCCGCGCCAACCGATGTGCCCGTTGGACAAGGTGAAGACCGATTCGCTCTGTGCCAGAACATCCCAGTCGAGCCCGGTCTCTCGCACACACCAGGGTTCGACCACGTAAGCGGAATGAGTAATCACACTCGGTCCTCCAGCAGTTCGGCGAGGTCGCCCACGACGATGTCGGCGCCGTGCTCGCGCAGTGCGTCGGCCTGACCGGCCCGGTCGACTCCGACGACGTATCCGAAGTGGCCGGACCGCCCGGCATCCATTCCGGCCAGGGCGTCCTCGAAGACCGCGGCCGCGCCGGGCTCGACACCGAGGTCGTGTGCTGCTTCGAGGAAGGTGTCCGGGTGCGGTTTGCCGGGCAGCTTGCGCTCGGCGGCGACGATGCCGTCGATCCGTACGTCGAGGAGCGCCTGGATCCCGGCCGATGCCAGGACATCATGGGCGTTGGCGCTGGAGGAGACTACAGCGGTGGACAGCCCGGCCGCCCGCACGGCCTCGACGTAGCGGACGGAGCCCGGGTACGCCTCAACCCCCTCGGTGCGGATCTTTTCCAGCAGCAGTGCATTCTTGCGGTTGCCGAGACCGTGCACCGTGTCCAGCTCCGGAGGGTCGTCGTCCGAGCCTTCCAGCAGCTTGATCCCGCGCGAGTCCAGGAAGGCCCTTACGCCGTCGGCGCGCGGACGGCCGTCGACGTACTCGTCGTAGTCGGCGACCGCGTCGAAAGGCCGGAAACCGGGGCCCTCCCGGCGCCGCAGGAAGTCGTCGAAGGTTTCCTTCCAGGCCGCGTCGTGCACCATGGCAGTCTTGGTGAGCACGCCATCCATATCGAACAGACAGGCGCGTATGACATCCGGAAGACCAACTTTCCGCATGACCTCCGTATGCCCGCTTTGTTGCCTTTTATCCCTCCAGTCAGTAAACAGCGAGCCGACGTCGGCTGTCTGAGCAGGCTCAGGCGAGGTGACAACGCGCAGGCTCGGACGATGAAAGGTTGCTCGGCTGACTCGCCCTCCAGTGGCCGGAGCTCGGTGTCAGCCATGAGCGGAGCAAGCGCCTCTGAGAAGCTGCTCGTGCGGGCTTCAGGGCTACCTTCTGCAGGCGTCGGACGGCGTCGATACGGCCCGTGGTCCGTATCGTCCTGGCGTGTTTGCAGGCAGGCGCGGCGAGGTCGTCGGGCTCGGCGCCGGCGGGTAGTTGTGGACCGCCTTGCGGTCCAGTCACCGTCTCCCGGGCGATCTTCGCCAGTTCATCTCTCCAGTCTTCAACAGGCCACGGGAGAGCCGTATTTCTAACCAGCGATGTGGAGCCAGTGCTACCGTCCACCGCTCGTCGCTGCTGTCTCCGAGCAGGACCGGATTACCGATTGACGCGCTGACGCACCGTCCACGCCCCGGCCGGGACCGGCTGGTCGCACCCCGACCATCTCGGCCTTCCGGGCGTGCAATGAGCGCGAACAGCAGTGGGGCGGCAGGCCGGCTCAGCTCGTTCAGTCGACGCACATCGATCTGCCGGCAGGTTGAGTGCCTGCTGCACCCGGTTCGACGCCCGGCACCGGGTGTGCCGGGCGTCGGGGGAGTCAATCGCGCCAGTAGTTGTTGGCTGCGGCGATGGTCCGGAATTCGAGAGCCACAATCTGCGCCGCGTGGAGGAGACTGTCCGGAGCGGTGGAGTAGTTGAGCCGCCCGCTCTTGAGGACATCCAGGTCGGGCTGGATGTTGTGAATGGTGTGCCGGGCCAGGGTGAGCGCCAGAGCGCGGCCTTCCTCCGGGGTCTTGGTGATCAGGGAGTTGCCGGGGATGAGGACCAGATCCTCGTCGGTTACGCGGTTCATGAAGGCAGTTTCGCCAGGACACCGGCTCCTGCGTGTCCGTGACACACGGGAGCTGGGCTGTGGGTGTGATCCCGATTACTGCGCACGCGCATGCCGCGGCTGATGTCGGCCTCCCGTGCCAAGAGCACGAAAGCCGCAGGGTGCAGGATCCGTCTGTTCGCTTCCGGCGATGTCCCGGCTGCCCGGGGGTGGGTGCTGGCCCCTCTCAGGCCTTCTGCTCGGATGCGTTCCGGGATTCGCGCAGCTCTGCCTGCCGCGCCCCCACCACGACTGCCGTAAGGACAGCGGCGGCAGCGAGCGCCGCGGGGGCCATCCACGGACGGTCCAGACGATACTCGCACGCGTGGTCCAGGGAGAGACGTCAGGGTCCCGCCGCCCGCTTCGGCGATTCCGGCGGCGAGAGCGCTCAACTTGCCAGGCTCCTCCGTGCACTTCGCGGCGCCCTTCATGCCGGAACCCCCGAACCAGCCGAAGAGCTTCTGTGTTCCATGGGCGAACATTGGCCCGCTCACCCCGAGACGAAGAAGCAGCAGACCGATGTCGCGACGATCCACACTTGTCGCAGCGGTACACCTCCAGCAGATCGCGGGTTTACACACGCACTTCCACCCTCGCGCCAAGGACGCCTCGGCGCCGCATCCACTCGTCCGTACGGTTGGCGTGGCAGCGGCCTCAACGTGCGGCTTCCCTGTGGAGCAGGCGTGTCGAGTGGCTGCGCACCGGTTCGGGATCGTCCCGCGTGCCGCGCTCAGATACGGGTGGGCAGCCCGGCGGCCTCGGCGCCCCGGCGCAGCACGTCGCGGAGCATGGCGGGGGTGAGGGTGCGGGTGGACATGTTGCGCTGGCTGGGGTGGTAGGCGCCGATCAGACGCACCTCCCGCTCGCCTAGTGGATCGATGACCAGCGCTTCGGCGCCGTGCCCGAAGGCCGGGCGAGGCCGGGGCAGCCGCCATCCGGCGCCGGCCAGTACGGGCAGCAGCGCCTGCCAGGCAAATGCGCCGAGGGTGACGAACGTCCGCAGGGTCGGGCGCAGCAGTTCCAATTCGTGGGCGAGCCACGGCCGGCAGGTATCGCGTTCGGTGGTGGTGGGACGGTTGGCGGGAGGTGCGCAGTGCACCGGAACGGTGATCCGTACCCCGTACAGTTCCATTCCGTCTTCGTGGTGGGTGGCGGTCGGCTGGGAGGACAGCCCGAGGTCGTACAGGGCGGCATAGAGGGCGTCGCCGGAGGGATCACCGGTGAAGATGCGCCCGGTGCGGTTGCCGCCGTGCGCGGCCGGCGCCAATCCAATGATCACCAGTGGTGCGTCCGGCGGTCCGAAGCCGGGCACCGGACGCGCCCAATAGTCCCAGTCCATGAAAGCCCTGCGCTTGACCCTGGCGACCTCCTCCCGCCAGTCCACCAGCCGCGGGCAAGCCCGGCAGGTCGCCACCGCCGTATCCAGATCCCGCACCGTATGGGCCCGAGGAGCCGTCACTGCGGGAAAATCGTGCGCCTCCGGGCGGCTGTCGTGCATGCCCTGTTCCTCTCCCGGCGGCCGGGCTCCTGGCCCGCTGCCACCAGTCACTCGAAAAAATACCCAAAATGCTTGAATCGGGCATTTTTTGCAGGTGTCGTTGCAAGGCCGGGCTCACCCTTGTCGGCCGTCCAGGAGGCGCCTGGCGTTCTCCATGCCGACGCGGTCGGCCGAGCAGCTCCGCCTGAGCAGTGGCCGAGGGACAGCAGTACCTGTGCTTCCTTGTCAGGACGCTCATCCCAGGGCCTCGTGGGGCAGGCCGTCCTCAAAGGACTCGATGACCCAATCGGCCTTGGCCTCGGCGAGCTGGGCGGAGTTGTACTTGTGGGTGGCCACTCCGACGCAGGCGACCCCTGCGGCATGCGCGCCTGCTACGTCGTGCGGGGTGTCGCCGATGACCACGCAGCGGTCCAGACCTAGATGCTCGCCGTAGACCAGGGAGCCCCGGTGCAGCGCGATGCGAGTTATCTCCGCGCGGTCGTTGGAGTCCGAACCGTAGCCGCCGAAGGAGAAGAACCGGTTCAGGCGGGCGCGGTGCAGCTTGATGTGCGCGGCAGCCTCGAGATTGCCCGTGATCAGGCCGAGCAGGTAGCCCTCGTCAACCAATCCGAGCAGCAGGTCTTCGACGCCGGGCAGCACGCGGTAGTGTTCGGACTCGGTCACGGTCCGGCGCAGGTAGTGCAGACGCCGTTCCAGGAGCCTGGCGAACTCGTGCCGTTCGGGCTTGCGGCCCAGTACCGCCTCGAAGGTCTTACGGCCCACGTCGGGGTCGGTCATACCGATGTCGGTGAACTGTCCGATGTCGGCGGGGATGCCGTACAACTCGTCGAAGGCCAGGCGCCAGGAACGGGCTCCTGCCCCGCCGGTGATGATCAGAGTGCCGTCGATGTCGAACAGCAGGGCCAGGTGCTGGCGATCGCGGCCGCTCATCCGGCCGGCCGTTCCGCGTGCCCCCCGAAGCCCTTGCGCATGGCCGACAGAACCTGGTTGGCGAAGTGGTCCAGGTCCCTGGAGCCGAACCGGGAGAACAGCGCGGTGGCCAGGGTGGGCGCGGGCACCCCTTCCTCCACTGCGGCGACCGCGGTCCAGCGGCCTTCGCCGGAGTCCGAGACCCGGCCGGAGAACTCGTCGAGGACCGGGGACTGCAGCAGGGCAGCGGCGGTGAGATCGAGCAGCCAGGACCCGATCACGCTGCCGCGGCGCCACACCTCCGCTACTTCGGCGAGGTCGATGTCGTAGCGGTAGTACTCGGGCTGCTCGAGCGGGGCGGTCTCTGCGTCGGCCTGGCGGCTCGCGGTGCCGGCGTTGGCGTTCTTCAGGATGTTCAGGCCCTCGGCGTAGGCGGCCATGACCCCGTACTCGATCCCGTTGTGCACCATCTTCACGAAGTGTCCGGCACCGGCCGGCCCGCAGTGCAGGTAGCCGTGTTCTGACGGCGCAGGGGCGCCTTCCCGTCCGGGGGTGCGCGGCGCCGCGTCCACGCCGGATGCGATCGCCTCGAAGATCGGCCGGAGCCGGTCCACGATCTGGTCCGGGCCGCCGATCATCAGGCAGTAGCCGCGCTCCAGTCCCCACACCCCGCCGCTGGTGCCCACGTCGACGTAGTGGATGCCTGACTTCGAAAGCGTCCCGGACCTGGCGATGTCGTCCCGGTAGTAGGAGTTGCCACCGTCGATGACCACGTCGTCAGGTTCCATGTGGTCCGCCAGGTCGCGGACTGTCTTGCCGGTGATCTCGCCGGCCGGGACCATGACCCAGACAGCCCGGGGCTTGGTCAGCTTGGCAGTCAGGTCTTCCAGGGAGGATGCCCCGGTGGCCCCTTCGCCTTGCAGTTCCTTCACCGCTTCCGGGTTGATGTCGAACACCACGCAGTCGTGACCCGCGTTCCTCAGCCGCCGGACAAGGTTGGCGCCCATCCGGCCCAGCCCGACCATTCCGATCTGCATCTCGAGTCACCTTCTAGTTTCTTGTGTCATGCCTGGTCTTGGAGCTTTCCTTGGTCCGCTCCGCGCGGGCCGGTGATCAGCCGCACGGAGCGCTTACGGAACAGGCAGCCGGACACCCAGTTCGACAGGACCGGCCAGCGACCTGGTCAGCCCGCCCCGGAAAGCTGCTCGTGCCTGGACCCGATCCGGTTCAGCAGGCCTCTCCAGGAGGTCACGAAGGTGTCCGCGCCCTCGCGCTGCAGCTCCCTTGCCAGCGAGTCGGCATCGATTCCGTCACCGAGTACTCGGCTATGTAGCGGTCCAGGATGCCCTCGTCGAGCAGCGCCCGGGTGATGTTGTCCAGCCAGAGGCTCTGGCCCGCCTCGTTCAGGGCCTGGGTCGGTTTCATGGATCTTCCTCTCTCCACGGGACGACCGGGGCGGTGCCGGTCACGGCTGGCGGGCCAGCTGATCCCGGGCTGCCTGGATGACATGGGCGGGCTCGAAGCCGAACTTCGCCTGGACCTTCTGGATCGGCGCCGACGCGCCGAAGGTCTCCATGCCGAGGACGGCTCCGTCGATGCCGACATACCGGGACCAGCCGAAATCGGCGCCCTCCTCGACCGCGACCCGGGCGCGGATCCGCGGCGGCAGCACCTCGTCGCGGTAGGCCTGGTCCTGTTTCTCGAACAGCTCCCAGCAGGGCATCGACACCACACGAGCGGGGATGCCTTCCGCGGTGAGCGCCTCATGGGCAGCCACGCACAGCGCGACCTCCGATCCGGTGCCGATCAGGATCACCTCGGGCTCCGCCTCCGGGGGGTCGGCCAGTACGTAGCCGCCGCGGGCCAGGCCGGAAGCGGCGGCGTAGCGCGAGCGGTCCAGGGTCGGCAGCGACTGGCGGGACAGCACGAGAACGGCGGGATCGTGACGCAGCGGCATGATCACCCGCCACGCCTCAACCACCTCGTTGGCGTCGGCGGGGCGGATGACCAGGATGCCGGGCATGGCCCGTAGCGAGGCGAGCTGCTCGATCGGCTGGTGGGTGGGACCGTCCTCGCCCAGGCTGATCGAGTCATGGGTCCAGATGTAGACGACCGGGATCTCCATCAGTGCCGTGAGCCGCATCGCGCCGCGGGCGTAGTCGGTGAAGATGAGGAACCCGGAGGCGAACGGCCGCACCTTGGTCAGCGCCATGCCGTTGGCCATGGCGCACATGGCGTGCTCGCGGATGCCGAAGTGGAAATTCCGCCCGGTGTAGCTGTCCGCCTCGAAGTCCCCGGCGCCGTCGAAGGTGAGCCGGGTCTTGGTCGAGGGGTAGAGGTCGGCGGCTCCGCCGAGCAGCCAGGGGACGTTGCGGGCCAGGACGTTGAGCACCTGGCCGGAAGACTGCCGGCTGGCCAGTCCCTTCGGGTCGGGCGGGAAAGTGGGCAGATCGGAGTCCCAGCCGTCGGGCAGCTGACGGTGGCTCATCCGGTACACCTCGTCGGCCAGATCCGGGTGAGCCTCACGGTAGCGCTCGAACATCGCGAACCATTCCGCCCGCAGTTCCGCGCCGCGGCGGCCGATGCCCTCCTGGAAGTGCTCGTACACCCCGTCCGGCACCAGGAAGTGGGCATCTTCGGGCCAGCCGTAGAACCGTTTCGCGGCCCGGACCTCGTCCTCGCCGAGTGGCGCGCCGTGTGCCGCGGCGGTGTCGTGCTTGTGCGGGGCGCCGTAGCCGATGTGGGTGTCCACGATGATCAGCGTGGGCCGCCCCGACGTCGCCTTGAACACGTCGAAGGCCTTGGACAGCAGGTCCAGGTCGTTGGCGTCGCCGACCCGGGTGACGTTCCAACCGTAGCTCTGGAAGCGGGCGGCGGCGTCGTCTGAGAAGGCCAGCGAGGTGGATCCCTCGATCGTGATGTGGTTGTTGTCGTAGATCCAGCACAGGTTGTCCAGGCGCAGGTGCCCGGCCAGCGACGCCGCCTCGCTGCTGATTCCCTCCATCATGCAGCCGTCGCCCATCAGCGCGTACACGTCGTAGTCGAACAGCCCGAAGCCCGGCTTGTTGTAGCGCTCGGCCAGCCAGTGGCCCGCGGCCGCCATGCCCACGCTGGTGGCCACCCCCTGGCCCAGGGGCCCGGTGGTGGTCTCGACACCCGAGGTCCACCGGTACTCCGGGTGCCCCGGGCAGCGGCTGTCGATCTGTCGGAACGCCTTGATGTCCTCCAACGTCACCGAGGGCTTGCCGGTGGTCTCGTACTTCGGGTTCACCGCCTGCACCCCGGTCAGGTGCAGCAGTGAGTACAGCAGCATCGAGGCGTGGCCGTTGGACAGGATGAACCGGTCCCGACCCGGCCAGATGGGGTCGGCTGGATCGAACCGCAGGTGCCGCTGCCACAGGCAGTACGCCACCGGGGCCAGCGCCATCGGGGTGCCGGGATGCCCGGACTCCGCTGCCTGCACCGCATCCATGGACAGGGTGCGGATCGTGTCGACGCTGCGCCGGTCCGCATTTTCCGTGGCGAGCTGGTTTGCTTGGTCGGTCATGGGTGGTTCACGCTCCTCCGGCTGTGGTTACGCGGAAGGTGGCTGTCCGAGCGGTGTTGCGCAGAGGCGGCCACGCTGCCGATACCGGCCGCGTGGTGTCGAAGACAGCCGAGCCGGCGACGGCGATGTTTGCCCGGTATCGACCGTCATGGCGATGGTCGGTTCGTGGATGTCCTCGCCGGTGGGGATGCCGGCCGCTGCGGCCGGCTCGCCGTCAGCCGGCCGGCCAGGTAGTGCAGGGCGAAGTCGGCTGTGCCTCCCGGGGCGAGGCCGACGATCACGCCCGGGTGTATCAGTCCGGCCGCATGCTGCGCCCCGGCCCGCTTTTCCGCGTCCTGCTCCGGCTGACGCGCGGCCAGGTCCCAGTTCCCGGCGCTGCTCATTTCCCAGCCTGCCCGGAGGGGGGATCGTGCCAGCCGGCATGGTGGACCGTCAGGTTCGCGGCCTCCTCCGGGCCCCACGTGACGGGCTGGTAGCCGTGCAGCGGGGTGACGTCGCCGAGTACCGCGTCGACCACCGCCCACGCGGCCTCCACCTCGTCCTCGCGGGCAAACAGCGAGGCATCGCCGTCCATCGCGCCGCCGAGCAATCGTTCGTAGGGTGCCAGCCCGGCCGGCCCAGGCTGCTCGTGCAGGGCCAGTTCGATGTCCGTGCCGGTCATCGTCTCCCCCGCCGCCTTGATCCTGGCGCCGAGCGAGATCGAGATGTCCGGACTCAAGCGGAACCGCACGTAGTTCGCTTCGCCGGCGTCCTCGCCGCGACCCGCGATGGCCTTCGGGGGCCGGCGCAGCCGGGTGAGGACCTCGGTCGCGGTGACCGGCAGCCGCTTGCCGGCCCGGATGAAGAAGGGCACCCCGGCCCACCGCCAGGTGTCGACGTGCGCCCGCAGTGCCACAAACGTCTCCACGGCGGAGTCCTCAGCCACCCCGGGTTCATCGGTGTAACCGGCGAACTGGCCGCGGATGACATCGTCCGGCCGCAGCGGGGGAATGGCGCGCAGCACCTTTGCCTTCTCGTCCCTGATGTCCTCGTGTCCGTATCCGGCAGGGGGCTCCATGGCCACCAGGGACAGCACCTGGAGCATGTGGTTCTGCACCACGTCACGGATCGCCCCGGTCTGGTCGTAAAAGGCGCCCCGGCCGGCCACGCCGAAGTCCTCGGCCATGGTGATCTGCACCGAGTCCACGTAGGCGCGGTTCCAGATCGGCTCGAGGAAGGAGTTGGCGAACCGGAAGTACAGAAGGCCGAGTACTGCCTCCTTGCCCAGGTAGTGGTCGATGCGGAAGATCGAGGACTCGGGGAACACTCGGTGCAAGGTGGTGTTCAGCTCCTGGGCCGACGCCAAGTCGTGGCCGAATGGCTTCTCCACCACCACCCGGGCTCCGTCGGCGCATCCGGACTCGTGCAGGGCCTTGATCACTGTGCCGAACAGCGCCGGCGGAATGGCCAGATAATGTAGCGGAGCTCTGGCGTCACCTAGTTCGGCACGGAGTGCCTTGAATGTCCCAGGGTCGTTGTAGTCGCCGTCCACGTAGCGCAGCAGCCCGTACAGCCGCTCCGCGGCCTCCGCGTCGATACCTCCGTGGTGGGTGAGACTGTCCCGTGCCCGCTCGATGAGCCGGTCTCGGTCCCATCCGGACTTGGCCACCCCGATCAGCGGCACATCCAGCCGATGCTTAGCCACCAGCGCTGCCAGTGCCGGGAAAACCTGCTTGTACGCCAGGTCTCCCGTTGCCCCGAAGAATGCCAGGGCGTCCGAACGGCCATGCACATGGCTTCTGGCCATGATCGCTCCTCCTGGTCCTGTCCGCTGGTGCCTTTCATCTGCAATTCGTGGCCCCACCGACCTCGGAGAAACGGGCTACGCATTCGATGCCAGCCGGCCATTTGACCTGCTTGAAGCCGATCCAGACCTCATGCACAGTCGTAGCGGGGCGCCATGCCCGGACGACAGCGGGACGTCGTTCATGTCGTATGCCTGCATCGTCAAGTGGTCGCGCATTTGCTCGGTGGGGTGGACGTCGTACGTAAGGCCTCCGTCGGGTCCGTCGCCCGGTAGGGAGTAGAAGCCCACCCAGCGGGCCTTGGAATTGGGTTTGACCAGGTCCATGTTCGTGGCCATGGACACGCCGCCCACTTGGCGATGCCGGACCAGCTCCGGATGCAATAGTGCTGGGTGATCTGCTGGCGGTGGGGGAGTGCGCGCAGCTTGTCCAGGCCCAGCCCGACCGGCTTCTCGACCAGGCCATGGACCTTCAGGCGCCAAGTGGCGAATCCCTCGTCGTACAGGCACCATTATGCCAAAAGTGGGGTGATGTGCCCTTCTCGCTGCACTCGCCGGGGGCGGCATCCACCGGCTGCCCCCTGCCCGTGAGGTGGAGGAGGAGCTGCGGCCCATCGCCGGGCAGTTGCCGCGGCCCGATGTCCACGGCGTGCCCGAACTGGCGGAGGTGTACCGGGCCGTCACCGTCTGTGATCCGCGGGCGTACACGTCCCCGATCGACTCACTGACCGAGGCGTTCCACCAATGAGGCCGATCGCTGCGAGGCCCGCAAACTCCTGGACCGACTGTCCGAGGACCCCCCGAACTGGCCCGGCGTTTCGCCGCCCTCGTGCACGCCGTAGAGGCCCGCGCCAGCGGCACACGAATGCCGAAGCCGTTGCGGGACATGGGGCTGAAAGACCTTGTGGACTTTGCGCATCGGAACAAGTGGATTGAGCACGACGCCAAGCTGGCCTCGGAGCTTGTCCGGCACTACAGGAATCTCGTCCATCCCCTGGCGGAGAAACGGACTGGGCACAGCCTGAACCGCGACGCGGTCGACATGTGCTGGCCGTTGGTGAATGAACGGGTGCACCGTCACCGGGTCTCCTTAACGCTTCCATGTCAAGCAGCCAACTCGACGACTTCTGCAACGGGTTGGGCCTGGAAGCGCTGTGCGGACTCGTCGGCGAGCAGGCGCGGAAGACGCGGTCCGAGATCCGGCGTTTGAGCAGGCGAAGCGCCTTCTTGACGGTCTTGCCGGTCGCGATCTGCTTGGTGTAGTACGCAGCTCCCTTCCCGTCGCCGCGCATTTATGTGACAGCGATCATGTGAAGGGCATTGTTGATCGCGGTTGCCGCCCCGGTTGAGGCGGACCCTGACCTTGTTCGAGGAACAGAACGCGATCGGTGTCAGCCAGAGTTGCCTCAAGGGAGTCGAAAACACACAGGCGACGCAGTCCTCGCGAGGGGACGGGCAGCGCAGGTCGATCTCGTGGAGAGATCAGTGCAGCTTGTTGACTGTTGCCGCGCGGTGGCGGATCAGCCGACGACGGTGGTCGACGATGAGCTCGGCGTCACGGGCAGGCCCGTTCAGACGCGCTTTCTTGACGGACAATCTCCCGGGGATGAGCCCCTGATCTCCGATGTCCGTCACAGCGGATCAAGCCACCTGCCAGGTTTCCCTCCGCTAGGAAACACGTAGCGACCGTGCCTCCCGCCGCAGCATCGAAGGGGAGGGCCGGACTGTCCAGCCCTCCCCCCCGTGTGTACCGGGAGTTACTCGGTGACCTCGTGGTCGTGGCCCTCGTGCAGGCCACCGCCGCTGCCTGCCGAACCCTTGGTGTTCTGCGGCGCCACCGGCTTGCTCAGAAGACTGGTGTCCCAGGCGTACTGGCCCACCGCGTTGGCGATGACGTCGACGTTGACGTCGAACGCCTTCATGCTGATGTTCTTCAGGTTGTCGCAAGCGGCGTGGTAGCAGGCGTCGTACGCGACACCGGCCTTACCGCCGTACACCTTTGCCTGCTCGGCCGTCTTGATGCCCTCGGCGCCGGTGAAGGTTCCGCCCGAAGGGATGCCCACCTCGATGAACGGCCCGTAGTCCGACCGGCCGGTGAAGTCGGTGCCCTCGTGCGGGGTGCCCCGGCTGTCCAGGTAGTCGGTGATCTGCCTCTCCAGCTGCGCCGAGCCCTCCGGGCCGGGGCCGGAACCGACCTGGTCGGAGTCGTCGCCGTCGTAGACGAACTGGGCGTAGTTCGGCGAGGCGATCATGTCGAAGTTCAGGTAGAGCTTGACCTTCGCACGGTCCGCCGCCGAGAGGCTGTTGACGTACGCTTCAGAGCCCAGCAGGCCGAACTCCTCAGCCGACCACCAGGCGAAGCGCACCTTGTTCTGGACCTTCTCGTGGGCGAGGTTCAGGGCCACGTCGAGGATCCCGGCGGAGCCGGAGCCGTTGTCATTGATGCCAGGGCCGGCCGCCACCGAGTCCAGGTGGGCGCCGAACATCACCACGTTGTCCGCGTCGCCGCCCTTGGTCTCGGCGATCACGTTGTAGGTGTGCCGGGTCTCCGAGAAGGTGCGGATCTCCAGGTTGACGGTCACTGCGCCGGCGGCGGCCTTGGCCGCGAGCGCCTCGCCGTCCGCCTGCGTGACGCCGCCGGTCGGGATCTTGGCGGCGGACGGCTCTCCCAGGGTGCCGTTGAGCGAGCCCTCGGTGTTGTTGTAGATGATCGCGCCGACCGCGCCCGCACCGGCGGCGGTCTCCTGCTTCTGCGCAAAGGTGCAGCCGCCGCGCTTGATCAGCGCGATCTTGCCGGTGAACGTCCCGGAGGCGTAGTCCTCCCGCTCACAGCCGGTGGCGGCGTCGACCGGCACCACCGAGACCGGGGCGGAGATGCCGCCGACCGGGCTGCTGGCGGAGTACGTCATGGCGATCACCGGGACGTCCTGCTGCTGCGGCGACACCACCCGCAGGCTCTCCGCCAGCGTCTGGGTGAACGGGTAGTCGAACTCGTTCCGGGTCACGGAGTACCCGGCCTTCCGCAGCAGGCCTTCGACGTACTCGGCCGACTGCCGGTGCCCCTCTGACCCGGCCACCCGGGTGTTCCCGTTCTTGTCGGCGATCCGCTGGAACTGCTTCAGATGCTCGTAGGCATCTTCGGCGTTGCTCTTCTTGACGAGCTTCTTTGCGAGCTTGGCAGCCTCCTTGGCAGGGTTGCTGTCGGCAGAGGCGGTGCCTGATCCGATAAGCAGCAGTGGCGCTATGAGCCCTGCAACGGATACGGCGGCTACCGTGGTGCGGCGGTTCCGAGCGTTCAAAGCGCTTCCTTCCGGCGGTCCATGAGACATAGGCGTAATGGCCGAAAACTGGCCGAACAACGTACGGCGGTACTCCGGGGCAGGCAGGGGCGGCCGGATCGCTCCGCCCCCCTGCTACCGGCAAGGAGAAAGGTATCTGCTCAGTAAACGCTTGGTAATGGGTTGACGGGAATCTTCCGCGTCGGCGCCACCCGGGCGCGGGTGCCGAGCGCACCGATCGGCTGCTGATTTGACCGAAGTTGACTGGAAGCCACCGGTGCGGGCTAGTGCCGTGAGCGGCCATGCTCCCCGGAAGGAGCGTCGTCAAGTGCGTGCGATCGCAAGGTGGTTCGGATGTCCTGGGGTGGGGTCTCCCCTGCTCGAACGAAGTTGAGAGTTTGGGGAAGGATCTACCAGGGTTTTTGGCCAACGCGGGTCTCACGTGGGCGCGGGCATGCAAGAGCGTCCTGACCCGGATCGGACTTGCCTCCGGCCTGGCTGAGCGGCCCTATGGCCTTCGGCACGCCGGGATTTCGTTTCGGCTGTACTCCGACGTGGACCCGGCGGAGTGCGCCCGCGGCGCAGGGCAGTGCAGGCCAACCGTCTCATCGAGCAGTCGATGCGGGAGTGGGATCGCGTAAGCGGTGGCTCAGACGATTCCGAGTGAGCTGGTCTTTGGACCGGAGATAGACCAGAACTGCTGGTCATCGGTAGATACGAAGCCGAGTTGGTCCGCACCTGGTCCGGATCTTGCTATCTGGTGCCAGCGGGGGAGCTTCCCGCGGTACTACATGGCACATGTCGTAGAAACCGTCCACGGGCGTCCAGTTGGTCCAGGGTGAGCGCGTAAGTCCAGGTCAGGGCCTTGTGACGTGAGAGCGTCAAGGGGGTTGGTGACACGTCTGTGATCGCTCGTGACACGTGAGGGCCCCCGCCGGCTTGCTCCGGCGGGGCGTCGTCGTGCAATTGGTCAAGACGGATTTGGGGCTTGCACTGGAGGCTCCGTTGTACTCCGGCTCGCCGCTCTCGAGTACACGGAGGAGCGAGGCGGTGACGGCGCGGGCGGTGCGGGCTAGGGTGTGTAGCGAAAGTGCGCCTCTCCCGTTGTCGGGGGGGCCAGCGTGAATGTCAGACGTGTATGCCACGCTCTGGTTATGGAGATGACGCTGCAACTGACGATCGACTGTGCCGATCCGCAGAGGATGGTGGCGTTCTGGAGCGAGGCTCTGGGATACATACCCGAACCGCCGCCGGCCAGCTACGCCACGTGGCGGGAGTATTGGGCAGCCATGGGGGTGCCAGAGGAGGAGTTGCCTGCAGGTGCAGGCGACATCCCGGAGTCGATCGTCGATCCCGCAGGACGAGGGCCGCGGGTGTGGTTCCAGCAGGTTCCGGAACCCAAAGCCATCAAGAACCGAATCCACTTCGACCTGAAGGTTGGCGGCGGGCGCGACGTCCCGTTGGCGGTCCGCACGCAGCGGGTCGCCACCACAGTGGAGAGACTGGTCCAAGCCGGCGCCAGCGTACTTCAGCTCAGGGATGAGCCTGACATGGGGCAGTACTCCGCCCTGCTCCAGGACCCGGAGGGCAACGAGTTCGACGTTGTCTAGGCATCCTTGGGTCGTGCTGCTCACAGCCACTCGTTGATCACCGCGACGAGGACGGTCGCTTCGTAGCGGACCGCGAGCTTGATGCCCCTTTGGATGTCAAGCGGCAACTCCGGCAGGTCCTGCTTGGTCAGCCGGAGGCTTCGCTGGGACGAGGAGTCGGTAAATCTCTCGTGCGACGTAGCGTTTGAGGCAGCGGATGATCTCGCGGCGCGTCTTCCCCTCGGCCAGACGTCGTTGCAGGTAGTCGCGGGTGCGGTCGTCCCAGTGCAAACGGCTCAGGACGATCCGGTAGAGGGCGGCGTTCGCCTGGCGATCGCCGCCCCGGTTCAGTCTGCGGCGCTGTGTCTTCCCGGATGAAGCCTCGACCGGGCTGGTGCCGCATAAGGCTGCGAAGGATGCCTCGCTGACGAGCCGCTCAGGGTTGTCGCCGGCCGAGACGAGAAGGGCAGCGGCGCTGTCCGGCCCGACGCCACGAACTTCCAGCAGGCCGGGGGTGCTGGTCGACGGGGCTTCCCCCTGGATCGTGGACATCGATTCCTATGCGGCCGTGGTCAGCGTAATGGATCTCTGTTCGTAGGCGATCGGACTGATCTGGCCGAT